>JALORT010000002.1 GCA_025458755.1 Methylotetracoccus sp. | reverse complement strand
CGCTCGACAAGGGCGGACTTGCTGTCGCTGCGGGTCCGCGGTCAGGCCGGGCAACTGGTGCCGCTGCGCGAACTGGGCATACTCGCCGAGGAGCCGGCCGAGCTGACCATCTTCCATAAGGACCTCAAGCGGCTCAACTACGTGATCGCCGAGACGGTCGGCCGGAGCCCGGTCGAGGCGGTGTTCGACTACTGGGATATCGAGGAGCGGAACCCGCTGCCGTCCGGCTACCGTGTCGACCTGGCCGGAGAAGGAGAGTGGAAGATCACCGTCGACGTGTTCCGCGATCTGGGGCTGGCCTTCGGCGCGGCGCTGCTGATGATCTACGTGCTGCTGGTCGCGCAGACCGGATCGCTCAGTATGCCGCTGATCATCATGGTCGCGATCCCGCTGACCATCATCGGCATCATGCCGGGTTTTTGGCTGCTGAACGCGCTGTTCACCGAGCCGGTGGCCGGTTTCGACAATCCGATCCTGTTCACCGCGACCGGCATGATCGGCATGATCGCGCTGGCCGGCATCGTGGTCCGCAACTCGATCATCCTGATCGACTTCATCGAACGGCTGCGGGCTGAGGGCCGGGCACTGGCCGATGCGCTGGTCGAAGCCGGCGCGACGCGCCTTCGGCCGATCTTCCTGACTGCAGGCGCGGCGATGTTCGGCTCGTTCGTGATCACGCTCGACCCGATCTTCTCCGGCCTCGCCTGGAGCTTCATCTTCGGTATCTTCGCCTCGACCGCGTTCTCGCTCTTGGTGGTGCCGGTGGTGTACTACCTGATCTACCGCGACAAAGCGGCGTAGACCGTTTGGCCCGTTCTGACAGGCGGCATTCGCGTTCTGATCGACCGGAACGGGGAAAGCGGCTCAGCGCTCAATTCCAATCGCCGTTCGATGCGTTCGATGCGCCGCTTAATGCTGTCGATTTCGGATTTCCCGCTGTAGACAGCCGTAGTCAACGCACCCAGTTGCTGGCCCATGGCAGATAATTGAATTTCAATCTGGGCCAACCGTTCGCCATGATCGGCTTGCGTGGCGCGGATTGCCCGCAAGTGTTCGAGAACCAAGTTTTCAATATTGGCGGTCATGGCTTGTTCCTCGTTGCGGTTCGTGCTTGCGTAACAGGATAAAAAATTCAACGGGAGCTGCGGCTTGGGGAGAGAGGATGCGCGCGCTGTGGGGCCTTGTCAACGAGCCAGGTAGGGTCGGTGCCGCGTACCGAATTCCTCTCTTCCCCTGCTGCGGTGTATCGACCGCGGCGGCCGGCGCATCTGCGCCAGACCCCGCCTGGAGAACTCGGCAAAGTCATCGGTCTGGACCGGGTACCGGAAGTCCGCACCCTGTGGGAAAAGATCACGCTGCTGGCCAAGCGGGGTGATCCCGCGGCCTGGATGCGCGAGTTGGCCAAGAACGGGATGGCAAACGACCCGGAAGAAGCGGGTTACCTCGACCTGGATGGCCATGTCCGGGTTTATCACGGCGAACAAGCGAAGCTGCCTCGGCGCTACGTCTCGCGCGAGCGCCTGTGCCTGCGGGGTACGACCGACGGGGCCGTACGGTGGATTTCCGGAGCAATCCGCCACGACTCACGAGATGCCGCCGCAGGGTACCGTCGTGCATGGGGCAGTGTCCGTATGCAGGTTGATTAAGACCTCGATGTGGTGGCGAAGGGGCTTGGCGGATTGTCGCTGCGCTCCGAATCCGCCTTACGGATTACCCGAGACTTGATCGAATCGTCCACACCATCAAGGGAGGTTATGCCATCTTCGCGAAGTGGTCTCGGTCGCCTGTTCCAGCCCCGGCAGAATCATGCGGTTGCCTGACCGTTGAAATGCGTAGAGACTAATGCAGGCGTCAGTCGGCGCCCCGAGCAGTCGCCTGTTTGCGTGCCGACCACGCGAGGCAAACATTTTCCCGTCAACGTTACTGCAGAAAGCGCCGCGTTGTGACACTTTGATGTGCTCCCGTCGCGGGAGAGACGCCACGGCTTGCCGACGCATGACGCGCTGAAACCGTGCGGTCTTCCTGATCGGCCGTTTCAGGTTCTTGGGCTGGGTCGGGCCGAGGGTTGCACACGTGCCGTAACCGGTGAGGAGATAACGCCATGTCTATTTCTCGTTTCATTACCGTCATGACCCTAATCTGCTCCGTAGTTGCAAGTTCGGGGGCAACCGCCCAAGAGAGCGCGGCTACCGGGCAGGAAAAGACGCGTCAGCAAGGGCAGGTCAGAGGCCGCGATTTGATGTCCCCCGAGGAACGCGCGCAACACCGCGAAAAGATGCGCAGCATGAAAACCGAAGAGGAACGCAAGGCCTATCAGGAAGAACAACACCGAAAAATGCAGGAACGCGCCAAGGAACAGGGTCTGACTTTGCCTGATCAACCCGGGCAAGGGCCCGGCAGGGGTGGCGGCCGGCAAGGCCGCGGCGGCCCGCCTCGCCAGTAATCCTCTCGACAGGGAAGTCATTAGATTATGCCGGGTGGGCGCCGGCATCCAATGACGCGCATGCGGCCGCCTTGCTATCCTCGAATATCGGGATTCCCGGGCCCCTTCCGGAAGGACGGTGCGACGGCATTTGTTGCCCAATGAGCAGTCAACGGTCTTGCGCACTTCCGCGCTCTGCGCGGGAGCGTGCAATCAGAAGTGAGGTACCGGAATGAAGCACTTGGTGTCGCTGCTGAGCTTAGGCGCAAGCTTGGTGGTTTGCGCCGGCCAGGAGCAGGCAGGCACACCTACCGCAGATCAGGCGGCGCTGGCGGCAGAAGCCGCGACTGCTGCTCAAGGGTTGGGTACGGCCTTGAAAGCCGAGTTGGAAGCCGCTCTGCAAACGGGCGGCGCGGTCGCAGCGCTGGGTGTCTGTCGGATCAAGGCGCCGCATATCGCCACGCGGATTTCTGCCGAAAGAGGCATGCACGTCAGCCGCACCAGCTTGAAGCCCCGCAATCCCCACAATGCGCCGGACGTCTGGCAAGCCGAAGTGCTGCGCGAATTCGAATCGCGCAAAGCCGCGGGCGAAGACCCTGCGAGTTTGAGCTATGCTGCCGTCGTAGGCAACGAATTCCGTTTTATGCAAGCCATCCCCACGGCGCCGGCTTGCCTCGCCTGCCACGGCGAACGACTCGCGCCTGACGTCTCGGCCAAGATCGCCGAACTGTATCCGCAAGACCAGGCGACCGGGTTCCGGCAAGGCGATCTTCGGGGCGCTTTCGTTATCGTCAAGGCGCTCTCGATAAGGCCGTGAGCGAGCGAGAAGCGCACCGGCGGCCTGTGCGGCGAACCAACGTTGCGCCATCACGGCGGTTTCGGTACCGCATCCGCGGCTCACCGAAGGTAGTCGAGACCGATGGCGACTCCAGGTCGGCGGTCATGGCTTGGATGTCATCGCCTTCAGCATGGGTCCGCAGCAGGCGGGACCTGAAACATAAGCGGAGCGGCTGATTGCAACTCGGGTTCGCCGTGGCCGCCTTCGTCGTGGAAAACAATGCAGATTCTTGAAACTCGAGACCGGAACGTCGCGGGGGCGTTCGCCGTAATTCTGATTGCACTCGGGGCCGCCCGCATGGGCGAAGCGACCGACGTACCGCCGCCACAATGGTCGGCAGTCGAGATCCCCGCGGCGCAGATCGATCGGGCCATCGCCGGGATCGACCGTCTCGCGAAAGACCTCATGCAGCGCACCGGTGTTCCCGGAATGGCTGTGGCAGTCGTCGGCGACGACCAGGTTGTCTACCGGCGAGGGTTTGGGATTCGTAAGGTCGGTAGTCCCGAGCCTGTGAAAGCCAATACGGTGTTCCAACTGGCGTCGGTATCAAAACCGCTCGGTGCGGCCGTCATTGCAACGGCCGCCGGTCGTGGCTGGACCCTCTTAGCAATGCAGAAACGATCACAGCTCAACTGACAAGGGATCGCAGGGGTTGCCGTGTTGGAAGTGATCCCGAGCGAATGAAAAAGGAGCCCATTACATCGTATTCCCTCTTCCGCGGACGCGCGACATCACTGGGCCGCTCGTCCGCGCGGGCTCAACGCACGACCTTGCCGACTATCCGCAGAATATCGTCCAGCGGATTGCCGTCGCCATTCAGATCGAGCATCCCGGCGAGGCCTGAGACCGCAGAGCCCGGAGCCGTCGTGTTGTCCGCGCCAGCGGCCGCCCTGCCGGCGAGCAACGACCCTAGCAGGCCACCCAGCCCACCCAGCCCACCGCCGTCGGGTGAGGACGGCGCCGTGGCCGTGGCATCTCGTTGCTTCGCCATAAAGCCCGCCACCAGCATCGCGATCATCGGCAACATTTTCTTGAGCAGGCTGGGGTCGAGTCCCGACTGCGACGCGGCGTTCTGCGCGACCGTGCGGCTCACGTCCTTGCCGCCGAAGATCTGGCCGAGCACATCGTTGCCTCCGCTGACATCCGTCGGCTGGGGCGCCAGAACCTGGTCGAGCAGATCACCGCCGCCGAGGCGCCCGAGCATGTCGCCGAGTCCTTCAATGCCCGCCGGCTGAGATTGTGCCTGCCTTTTGAACCCGCCGAGGATCGCCGGGATCAGCACCTCGGCGCCGGTCGCCGCCTGGTCTTCACTGATGCCCAGTTCCCGTGCCATGGACTGGAGACCGCCCAGCTGGGCGAGAAGATCGGTGATCTGCATCTGCTTGGTCCCTTTGGGTAGTTGTTGCTCGGGTGGCTTAATCCAGGAGATCCTTGGGCACATTGCCGCCGTTTGCGGCAATACGCGCGAGTACGGCCTTGTGAAGCCAAATGTTCATCTTTGCCGAATCTTCCATGAGGTCCGCCGGACAACCCAACTCGCTTGCCAAGTCTTTGCGCGCCGCGAAGCTGCTGTCAATATCGAGGAGTTTGAGCAGGTCGACGATGGAGGTTCGCCAGTTGAGTTTCTGCGCGTTCGCCGCCGCGCGCTGTTCCAGTGTTGCGACGACATCAACTAGAGCGCCCGGTGCCGTAGCCGAGCTCTCGGGTGCTGCGGCGGTCTCGGCGGCGGCGCTGCCGATGCCGAGCTTGTCAAGAATCTTGCTAAAGAATCCCATAACGGTCTCCTGTTGTGGTTAGTGGGACGGCGCGATGTGGCCGAACTATAAGGTCAGCGCCGATTCGGAATTACGAACGCGCACGGTATTCGTGGACGGGAAATGGGCTGAGCGGGTTGGAACGGTCCGCTCGATGCGGCGACCACGAGACCGCTGAGAGACTACCACGTCTGGTCCTCCATGTACCACCGAGCGTTGAAAAAAAGGCCTCACTCCACGGTCGTGCGATGGCTTTGCCATGGTGTCGCCGACCCAAGCGACATGCTCTTGATTGCCTCGGACGGGCGAGAATCAATCCGGCGCCGCGGGATTATCGTCCCGTGTAACAGGGAAACTGTCGGGTCATGAGGCCGGTGCCGCTGTGTCCGGAGCGCCCTGATCGCGCGGCGTGCGCCTCGCCGCGAAAGTTTGTCAAGCCTGGCGCGGCTCATCGGCTGATGCATCAGCCTCGAGAGGCGTCGGCAGCGGGTCGGGGTTCGTCTGCTGGGTATGCCCATAGAAGGCGCTGTCCTTGTACAGGTCATGAATATGGCGGATCAGCACCATCACGACCGATGCGACCGGCAGCGCCAGCAGCACGCCGAGGAACCCGAACAGTTGGCCGCCGGCGAGGACCGAGAAAATGACCGCGACCGGGTGCAGGCCGATCCGGTCGCCGACCAGCCAGGGTGTCAAAAAAACGCCTTCCATGGCCTGACCCACCGCGAACACCGCGAGAACCGGCACGATGGACCAGACGTCGCCGAACTGGACCACGGCTGCTACTGAGGCGCTGGCAATGCCGACCAGGGTGCCCGCGTAGGGAATGAAACTGACCATACCCGCCAATAAACCGATCAGGAACGCGAGGTCCAGTCCGGCAAGCCACAAACCGGTGCAGTAGATCCCGGTCAAGGCCAACATCACGGTGAGCTGGCCGCGCATGAATGCGCTGAGAACGGTATCCGCTTCCTGCACCAGTTTCGTGACGGTCCCGACATATCGCCGCGGCAGCAGTTCATGAAGATGGGCGACCAGCGTGTCCCAGTCCCGCAGTAGATAGAACGTCACCACCGGAATGAGGAACAGGTTGGCGACCCAGGCCATTAGCACTGCTCCCGAGCGGCTGATCGAACCGAGGAGATAGCTCGCCGCGCCGCCGGCCCCGTCCCAGTGTTTGCTCACCAGACTTGCGATGCTTTCGAGGTCGCGCAGGTGAAGCGAGATGCCGAAGCGGGTCTGCAGCCAGGGGAGTGCGGCGGCCCTGATCCAGCGGAGTAGTGGGGGAAGATGGTCGATCAGGCGATCGATCTGGCTTTCCAGCGCGGGGATCAGGAGCAGCAGCGATAAGCCGAGGATGACGGACAGGGCGAGAAACACGACCAGCACCGCCAGCGTGCGGCGCAGGCCCAGCCGTTCGAGGTAATCGGCCAGCGGGTCGCTGAGATAGGCCAGTGTGGCTCCAGCCACGAACGGCATCAGGATCGGCGACAGCAGATAGATCAGCCAACCGAAACCAGCCAAGCCGACCAGCACGAACCATTTCTGCGATTCGGCCACAGTGTTGGCCCGATTAGGCTGCCGGGCTCGGCGCGAAGAAAGCGCAATCGGGAGGCGGCATGTTCTAACCAAGCCGCGCGCCGCGAGCCGCCCGCTTCCCGCCGCCGAACACCGGATTAGCCGCTGGAAGGAGCGAGCGCACACTCCACTCCTTTGCGTTTCAGCACCTGGCAGGCTTGCTGCGCCTCATCGCGGCTGATGCCCTTCAAGTAGGCGGCATACATCTTCTTGCCCCCTTTCTGATGGCTGGCAATCGCCACGCGCGCCTGCCGGAATGCCGAGGGCGTATATTTCCGCGCTTGTGAAAGCTGTTGTTCCGCGGCTCGCTGCTGGGGGAATTCGCCCAGCCGGATCTGCCACGCCGCGGGCTTTGTTTCCGGTCGGGTGATCGCCGGCGGGCGTTCGCGGGTAACCTTCGACGTCTTCGACACCGCCGCATAACGTTCGGAAAGGAGCGCCGTAGCCACTTGCTCCGGTCTTTTGAGTAGCGGTGCGGTCGGCAGCATCTCCTCCAGCGTGGCCAGATAGCTCTTGGGCGGCAGCCCTTCCAGCTGCGCGAAGCCGTCGTCGAGGATCTCCGCCATGTGAGCATCGCGTTTCGCGGCGGTATTGCCGCCGAAAACAACGCCGATCAGGCGGTAACCGTTACGTTGGGCCGAGGCGACCAGATTGAAGCCGGAGGCATGGATAAAACCGGTCTTGATGCCGTCGGTGCCGTAATAACGCCGCAGCAGATGGTTGTGGTTCTTGAACAGTCGGCCGCCGAACTGGAAATTTTCGGTCGAAAAATAACGATAGTACCGGGGATAGTCCTGCACCAGCGCCTTGCCCAAACGGAACATGTCGCGGGCCGTGGTGATTTGTTGCGGGTCGGGCAGCCCCGAGGCATTGCGGAAGACGGTGTCCCGCATGCCCAGTTGCCTTGCCTTGCGCGTCATGACTTGGGCAAAACGCTCCTCGGAACCGGCCAGTCCCTCCGCCAGCGTGGATGCGGCATCGTTGGCCGATTGGGTGACCAAGGCCAGAATGCCTTCCTCGACGGTTAACGTGTCGCCGACCTTGAGACCCAGCTTCGATGGCGGACGGGAGGTGCTGAACCGTGACGCCCATAAGGGGTCTCGCAGCGTGATCTTGCCGCGGTCCAGCGCTTCGAAGACCAGATACAGCGTCATCATCTTGGTGAGCGACGCCGGGTGACGGATATCATCCGGGTCATGCTGGTACAGCACCCGCTCCGAATCGATTTCAGCGACCAGCGCCGAGTAAGGTTTCGCCTGGACGGCGGAAACGCCCGCAAAGGCCGTCAGGGTGAGCACCAACGTCACTACGGTTAGGCGCATCGATCTCATGGGGTGTTCCGTTGAATTAGCTGATCACGGGGGCTCGCGGGCCCGATTTTAAAGCACCGTACTTACAACCGTCCGATCGGCGGGTGCGCACGGCGCGCGCGGCGACTGAAAGGACCTGGTAAGAAGCCGAGTCACCGCTGTTTCATCACTCGTTGTTTTTCCCTTTGCCAGTCTCGATCCTTCTCGCTGGCGCGCTTGTCGTGCAGTTTCTTGCCCTTGGCCAGGCCCATTTCCAGTTTTGCTCGGCCTTTGCTCCAGTATAAAGCCAACGGCACCAGAGTGTAGCCCCGGCGTTCCACCTGACCGATCAGCCGTGACAGCTGTTGTCGGTGCAGCAGCAGCTTACGGGTCCGCGTCGGGTCCGGCTCGATGTGGGTCGAGGCCGAAGTCAGCGGCGAAAGGTGTGCGCCGAGCAGCCACGCTTCGCCATTTTTTAGGATCACATAGCTTTCTTTCAACTGTGCGCGTCCGGCGCGGAGGCTTTTCACTTCCCATCCCTCCAGCACCAATCCGGCTTCGAAGCGTTCTTCGATGAAGTACTCGTGGGTCGCCTGGCGGTTCAGGGCGATCGTCGGGCTGCTGGCCGGCTTGTTGTTCTTGGCTGCGGACATCGGAGCGGGAATGTGAAGATATGAAGAGGCGCAACGCCATTTGGTATGCTTGCGGGTATTCTACTGTGTTGAAGCGCCGCTGGGGTTTGCACCGTGCGCGGCTTGATCGGAAGAGGGGGATGAAAGATGACCGACGTAAGACTGATCCATGCCCAGTGGTCCTCGCGCACGGCGTTCATTCTGGCTGCCAGCGGGTCCGCGATCGGCCTCGGTAACATCTGGAAATTTCCCTACCTGACCGGTGAGAACGGCGGTGGAGCCTTTGTGCTGATCTACCTGTTGTGCGTGATCGGTTTGGGTGTGCCCATCATGATGGCCGAAACGATGCTCGGGCGCCGGGGGCGTCAGAGTCCGATCAACACGATGCGGACCCTTGCCGATGAGGCGGGAGCCAGCCACCTCTGGCGCTACGCCGGCTGGCTCGGTGTGCTGGCCGGTTTCCTGATTCTCTCCTATTACAGCGTCATCGCCGGCTGGTCGATGATTTACATTTTGAAGATGGGCAGCGGCATTTTCGCCCATACCGATGCCGAGGCCGTGGCACGCGTGTTCAGTAGCCTGAAGGGGGAGCCCGAGATCCAGTTCATCTGGCACACCGTGTTCATGGTCGCGACCATGAGTATCGTCAGCCTCGGCGTGAGCGCCGGTCTGGAGAAAGGAACCCGCTACCTGATGCCGGTGCTGTTCGCGATGCTGATCTTGCTGGTTCTGTACGCGATGACGTCGGACGGTTTCGGGCAGGGTATCGCGTTCATGTTCAAGCCGGACTTCGGCCGACTGAGCGGCGAGAGTGTGCTCACGGCGATGGGGCAGGCTTTCTTCTCGCTGGGTCTGGGCATGGGAGCGATCATGGTCTACGGCTCGTATCTGCCTGCCCATGTGTCGATCGCCCGGGCGTCGCTATTCGTGGCAGCGGCCGACACCTTGGTGGCGCTGCTGGCCGGCATGGCGATTTTTCCGATCGTGTTCGCCAATCACCTCGAGCCTTCAATGGGGGCGGGACTGATTTTTCAGACGCTGCCGCTGGCATTTGGTCAGATGCCCGGGGGGACGCTGTTCGGCATGATCTTCTTCGTGCTGATTTTTTTCGCTGCGATCACGTCGTCGATCGCGCTGATCGAGCCGGCGGTGGCCTGGCTGGCGGAAAACCGCGGACTGGCCCGACAGGCGGCCAGCTTCTGGTGCGGCCTGGGGTGCTGGCTGCTGGGGCTCGGCACCGTCTATTCGTTCAACGACTGGGCGGGCTATACGTGGTTGGGGAAGAATTTTTTCGAGCTGATCGATTTCCTGACCTCCGACCTGATGCTCCCCTTGGGCGGACTGGCGATCGCGTTGTTTGCCGGGTGGGTGATGACGTCGGAAGTCAGCGAAGCCGAGTTGGAGATGGGGCCGGGACCGGGCTATCGATGCTGGCGCTTCCTGATCCGCTACGTCGCGCCGCTCGGCGTCATGACTATTTTCCTGAAAGCGCTCGGCGCATTTTAATTCGTGTTGCAGCGTTCTCCGATCCAGCAGTCGTCCGGCGATGAAGGTTGAAGTCGTCTACGCGCGGGCCGAGGTGCAGGTGTTGGTCGATCTAGAAGTTGGTGAAGCGGCCACGGTGAAGCAGGCGATCGAGCAATCCGGGCTGCTGGACCGCTTTCCAGAGATCGACTTGACCCGCAACAAGGTCGGCATTTTCAGCGAGCTCTGCGGGTTGGAGCAGAGGCTGACGGCAGGGGACCGCGTAGAAATCTACCGGCCGCTCCAGGCTGACCCCCAAGAGTTGCGCCGCAGTCGAGCGGCTCAGCGGGCGCCCCGCTAGTCGTCGCCGAAGCCGAAGACGCTCTTGATCTTTTCCCAGAGGGTTTTTTCGCGGTCGATTTTCGGGACATAGAGCGTCGCATCCCTGCCGGCGCCGAACTCCAGCGGAGCGCCCGGCCGATAGTCGCCTTCCAGTTGGATCAGCTCGTCCCGTTCAAACACCAACGTCAGCTTCTTTTCTTCGCGGGGCTCGCCGTTCGGTTCGATGGAGTACACATAGTCCCATCGATTGTCATGGAAAGGGTCGGTCAACAACGGAGTGCCGAGCAGGTACGTGACTTGCCGCCGGTTCATTCCTGGACGCAGTTGATTAACCATCTCCTGGGTCACGATGTTGCCCTGGTTGATGTCTACCCGATGCACCCAAGGAAAGCGTTCCAGTGAGCAGCCGGCAAGCAGCAGCACCAGAGAGCAGGTCTGAATCCTCCGAGGCATTCGCATGGTATGATGCAGCGATATGCGAACGAGCCGCTTCGCTTTACGCGCTAGTAAATCCGACTCGATCAATGGTTTGATAAAGATCCGCCGTGGAAACTCAAGACATTCGCAACGCCGGGCTGAAGGTCACGCTGCCTCGGGTCAAGATCCTAGAGATGCTGGAACGCCGGCAGGGTTCCGAACGGCATTTGACAGCCGAGGAAGTATACAAGTTTTTGCTCAGCGAGGGCGAGGAAATCGGACTCGCCACGGTCTACCGGGTGCTGACGCAGTTCGAGGCCGCAGGGCTGGTGAAACGCCATCATTTCGAAGGCGGCAACTCCGTTTTCGAACTAAACCGTGGCGAGCATCACGATCACATCCTTTGCGTCAAATGCGGGCGGGTGGAGGAATTCAGCGATGCGTTGATCGAAGAGCGGCAACAGGATATCGCCACGCGCCTGGGCTTCAAGTTGACCGATCATTCGCTGTGCCTCTACGGCATTTGCGTCAATTGCCAAAAGGCTTCACTCGAGAGTTAGTGCGGCCCATCCATCCGAGGGAACGGTTCGAGTCTCGTCTTCAATGTTTAGACCGCTGATTGTATTCATCGGCCTGCGGTACACGCGGGCCAGGCGCCGTACCCGCTTCATTTCGTTCATCACCTTCACCTCGATTCTCGGCATTGCGCTGGGTGTGACCGCGCTGATCACGGTTCTCTCGGTGATGAACGGCTTTGAAGCCGAGCTCCGCGATCGGATTCTGGGCATGACCTCGCATGCGACGGTTAGCGGTCCGGAGGGACAGCTGAATGAGTGGCCCGTGGTGGAGCCGACGTTGCGCGAGGAACCGCGGATTCTGGGTTGGGCGCCTTACATTGAAGGCCAGGCGATGGTGAATTTCGACCGTCGGGTCAGCGGCGTGATGCTGCGCGGCATTCGTACCGATTACGAGTCCAATGTATCCGAAGTCACCAAGCGTCTGGTCCAGGGACACCTGGATGACCTCAAGCCGGGACAGTTCGGCATCATCCTGGGCTCCGAACTGGCCAGCTATCTCGGTGTGGCCGTGGGCGACAAGCTCACCGTAATCACGCCGCAAGTGACCGCGACGCCAGCCGGGATCCTGCCACGACTCAAGCGTTTCACTGTCGTCGGGATGTTCCAGGTCGGCATGTACGAATACGACCGAAATCTGGCCTTGATCGAACTACAGGACGCGGGACGCTTGTTTCAGATGGGGGATGCTGTGACCGGTGTCCGTCTCCGGCTGGACGACGTGTTTTACGCGCATCAGGTCGCGCGCGATCTGGGACCGAAACTGTCCGGCGATTACTTCATTACCGACTGGACCCAGGCGCACAGCAATTTTTTTCGGGCCATCCAGACGGAAAAGCGGGTCATGTTCATCATCTTGCTGCTGATTGTCGCGGTGGCGGCGTTCAACATCGTATCGACTCTGGTGATGGTGGTGACCGACAAGCGGGCCGACATTGCGATCCTGCGGACCCAGGGGATGACGCCGATGGACGTGATGGGCATTTTCATCGTATTGGGCACGGTCATCGGCGCGGTGGGTACGGTCATCGGTGGCATTGGTGGCGTGCTGCTGGCGACCTTGTATCCCGCCTGGCAGGCGTCGCGGATCCGCCCGGCCGAGGAGCTGCGCTATGAGTAAGCCGGTGTTGGAAGGGCGCGACGTCCGGAAGCGGTTTGCGCAGGGCAGCCTCAGCGTCGATGTGCTGCAGGGCGTCAATCTCCGCATCGATCAAGGCCAGCGTGTGGCGATCATGGGCGCTTCGGGTTCCGGCAAGAGTACCTTGCTGCATCTGCTCGGTGGTTTGGACGCACCGACCAGCGGCACCATCGTGCTGGACGGCCAGAACCTCGCGCAGTTGAACGAGCGCAAGCTGGCCGCGCTGCGCAACCACGCCCTCGGGTTCGTCTACCAGTTCCACCACCTGCTGGGCGAGTTCACCTTGCTCGAGAATGTTGCGATGCCCCTGTTGATCGCCGGCGTCACGGTGGGGGAGGCGCGGGAACGTGCAGCGGCGATTCTGGGCCGTGTCGGCCTGGCGAATCGGCTCGAACACAAGCCGGGCGAGCTGTCGGGCGGGGAGAGGCAGCGCGCCGCGGTGGCCCGAGCCCTGGTCACACGGCCGAAGTGCGTGCTGGCCGATGAGCCGACCGGCAATTTGGACCGGAAAACCGCCGAACGGGTGTACGGGTTGATGCTGGAACTGAACGAGGAGTACCGGGTCAGCTTTCTCGTCGTGACCCACGATGCGTCATTGGCTCGCCAGATGGACGTGACGTATTACCTCGAGGACGGCAGGATCGCGGGCGGTCAGGACACACTTCCCTGATCCGTTTCGGGGATTTCGGTCCGCGTCTTCTTCGCCTGATGCTCGGCGTGGTGACGGAGCAGGTTCTGGTAGGACCGGTACGTTTCGCTGACCAGGATCTTTGTGTTCAAACCCGTGCGGCGCACCTTCCGCAGTTCCCAGTGGTGAATCGCCGATTTCCGCCACAAGTACTGGATGCCGAAATAGCCGATCAGTCCGCCGAGATTCATCAGCGTGAAGCAGCCGACCAAGAAAGGCGCGCCCAGTTCCCATACCTTCTCGATCGTGAACGACGCGGAGAATTCGTTGAAGCCGAATGACGACTGCCCCATGATCAGCGTACCGACCCAGTACGCGACGTAGTACATGGGCGCCCAGGTCAAGGGGTTGGTGATCCAGACCAGGGCGACGGCAACCGGCAGATTGGCGTTGAAGTAAATGGCCAGCGCGGCGGCGAGGATCTGCTGCCACGGCAGCGGCGGTGTGTACATAGCCCAGAAACCGATCGCGAACGCCCGCGACACCGAGCGCCGGTTCAAATGCCACAAATTGGGCCGATGCAGCTTTTCGCCCAGAAAATTCAGCGCCTTGATTTCGCTGATCTTGTGCCGGTCAGGCATGTACCGTTTCAGGAAAGCTTTCGGCATGGCGGGAAGCAGGCGAGAGAATTCGGATTTAAGGTGCTATTTTGGAAGTACATTGTACGTTTCCGAAATTGAAAGTTGAATGAGTTTTTCGCGGTCCACCGATTGCGGACCGAATTGCTGCTTGGCTTTGTCATCGGTGTGTTGGCTGTGCAGCAGCTGCCCGCATTGCCGTCCTGGCCGGTGATTGCATGGCTGGGGCTGGCGGTGCTGCTGTGCGCGCGCCTTCGTCTTGTTTTCATCGCCGCGGCGAGCGCCGGCGCAGGCTGGGCGCTGGCATTCGCCCTGTTCCGGATGGCCGATGCGCTATCCCCCGCACTGGAGAAAGCCGACCTGGTGATCGAGGGACAGGTCGCGACGATCCCGCAGTTCCGAGAGCAGGCCGTGCGGTTCGAGTTCGACGTGGAAACCGTGCTCGAACCGATGGGCGCTCAGGTACCTCGGTACGTCCGTCTGGCCTGGTATCGCAGCGACGCGGTGCCCAAAGCCGGCCAGCGCTGGCGTCTGGCGGTGAGATTGAAGCGCCCGCGCGGGATGATGAATCCGGGCGGCATGGACTATGAACTCTGGCTGTTCTCCCGGAACATCCGGGCAACCGGGTATGTCCGCGAAAGCAGCGGCAATCGGCTGCTGGATGCTCGCTCCTCATGGTTCGATGGCGAGTCCTGGCGCCAGGCCTTGCATGACCGCCTCGCCTCGGTGTTGGGCGGACGGGAGTTCGCCGGCGTGCTGGCCGCCTTGGCGATGGGTACCGAAGAGGGCATCACCGCCAATCAGTGGGATCTGTTAAGGCGCACCGGCACCGCGCATCTGGTGGCGATCTCAGGCTCCCACATCGCGCTGATCGCCGGCTGGTGTTTCGTGCTGGCTCAGTGGGCGGCCAGCCGGCTGGGTACCGGCCGATGGGCACCCCCCGGGGTGGCGGCGGTCATCGCGTTCTTTGCCGCGCTGTTCTATTCGGCGCTGGCCGGGTTCGCGATCCCCACGAGGCGCGCGCTGGTGATGATCGCGATCGTCACCGGAGGTGTGCTGCTCCGACGTCATCTGCAACCGCTCCATGCGCTTGGTTTGGCCTGTCTGGCGGTCCTTGTCTGCGATCCCTTGGCGTCGGTCGCGCCCGGTTTCTGGCTGTCCTATGCAGCGGTGGCGTTGATCTGGTTTATTCTCGCTCATCGGCTGGAGCATCCCGGAGCGCTGGCGACGCTGTGGCGGATCAACTGGGCGACATCGCTGGGCCTGGCGCCTTTCCTACTGCTGTTTTTCGGACAGATCCCTCTCGCGTCGCCGCTGGCCAACCTGCTGGCGGTGCCGGTGATCGGGGTGATCGTGATACCGTTGAGCTTGCTCGGCACTCTATTGATTTGGGTTAGCGACCATGCCGCCGCGACCGTCTTTGATGCCGCGGAATTTCTCCTTGGCTGGACGTGGTGGGCGCTGGCGCGCATGGCGGAACCAGCCGCCGTGCTGTGGAGCCGGGCGCAGCCGCCGTTCTGGACGATTCCGTTCGCTTTGCTGGGGACCGCTTTACTGCTGGCGCCGAAGGGCCTTCCGAGCCGCTGGCTGGGTGTGGTGATGCTGCTGCCGGCGCTGACCCGATCCGCCGATCCGATCGAGCCAGGCGGTTTTGAGCTGACGGTTCTGGATGTGGGCCAAGGCTCCGCAGCGGTCGTCCGCACCCGCCATTACGCGCTGGTATTCGATACCGGCGCCCGTCTCAGCGAACGCTTCGATATGGGTTCCGCGGTGATCGCACCCTTCCTGCGCCATGCCGGAGCCCGCCGCATCGACACTCTGGTCGTCAGTCATGGTGATAATGACCACAGCGGCGGCGCGGAACCGCTGCTGCGCCTGATGCCCTCGGGGCTGATCTACAGCAGCGTGCCCGAATTGATGCCATCGAGTCGCGCGGTCGCATGCAGGGCAGGGCAGGGCTGGTACCGGGATGGGGTCCATTTCGTCTTTCTGTCACCGGAGGACCGGAGCGGGAACGACAATGATCAGTCCTGTGTACTCGCGGTGTCCAATCGGCGTCACCGTGTGCTGCTGACCGGCGACATCGAACGGTTCGCGGAAGCAAAACTCGTGCGGCGCTACGGGCGCGCATTGGCCAGCGAGATTCTGGTTGTGCCGCATCACGGCAGCAATACCTCATCGACGCGCGACTTCCTGCAGCACGTCCGGCCCCGCTTCGCGTTGATTTCCGCCGGCCATCTGAATCGCTTCGGCTTTCCCCATCAGAACGTATTGACGAGGATGGATGCGGTCTCCGCGACAGTGCTGAACACTGCGCGCGAGGGCGCCATCACGTTCCGGCTCAACCCTGATGGACCGTTCCGCAAGCCCAGGAGCTATCGCCGGGAGCACTCCCGTTACTGGAATGCGGAGCCGTAGCGGTCCGCGCCCTGTCGCCGCAGGGGCATCCTGACCGCCTTCGTGGTCGTCATTCTCAACCCGCGGGCGGTCATTGGCTGCCGATACGGGGGGCGATCAGCGACCCGGGGCGTTTACCCGGCTGACCCGGTTTGCCGCTGCGGCCAGCGTGGGGCCACAAGTTGAAGTCCTTGTCAAAGGTCTGGCGCTGCTCGGGCGATAACACCGCGTAAAAGATCTTAGTTGCGGCCAGGCGCTCTTCCAGCCGGGCCAGTCGTTCCCGGGCGAACTCGACCATCTTCTCCAGCCGATCCGGAACCGGCAGCTTCGCCAGTGAGGCGGTGCCGGGGTGTTTCTCCTTCCAATCTGGCTGCGCTGCCGTGATCGACGCAGACCATTTCTTCCACGCCTGCTCCTGGTCGGGCCGAAGTTTCAGCGCGGTCTGCAGCGTCTCCAGTCGTGAGGCCAGAAACTCGGCGCGGCGTTCCGCGACGTTCTCCAGGCCGGCGGCTTCCCGATGAGTAGGTGCTCTGGCCGTGGATTCGGGAGGGGCGGCACCCACGGTGGGGCTCGCGAGCAGGCCGGCAACGGCCAGAGCGAACGGTACGGTTTTGGCTTCGAGGGGCATCATGGGCTCCGTTGATTGAGACAAATTCACTTGAGGTTTCACGCGGGAACGGTGCGCCTCATCGCTGGAAGCGACCGCGGCGTGGGTAAGGACGAGGATCCTTCAGCGTTTGGAGCATAGCGGAATCTTCCGTTGACCTGAACCCCATGGTTGCATGCCGCGGCTTTCCTGCACGCTGCTCCGGGACTCGCATGTGGAGACGGTGCCTTGTGTGCTCGCTGCCCCGATGAGATCTCCGTGCGCGCGAACGTGTACCATTGACGGCTGAAATTGTACCCACGACTGAGTTGGATCGCTCGATGAGACTCATACGTTTACTCTGCCTTGGCATCCCGGCTTTTTTCCTTGCGGGCTGCGTCATCATGGATTCGGATGCCCTGTCTTCACAGCAAACGGCCCCGGCGAAGCCTGCAGCGGCCAGGCCGGTAGGGCTCAATATCCATGTTGCGTTGAACTGCACCCCTTCCTGTGCGGAGGTTGGGACAGATGTCGGGCAGCTGGAGAAAACGATTGTCGCCGCGTACAGCCATTCGCGCCGGTTCTCCCCCACGCTATCGGACCAGGCCGATTTCGTCGCTCACATCAGACTGGATGTGGAGCGGCGCAACCACTGGCTTGAAGCCAAGATATGCAACGGTAGCTTCGGCTTACTGCCCGCGGTTTGGCGCGATACGGTGCGGATGAGGACGAGGGTGGTCAGCCGATTAGGGATGACTTCCCGGTCATTCGAGCAGCAGGCGGAGGTCGATTATCGGTGCCATCTGTTCCTGGCCCCGCTGCTCCCCGTTTTCGCCGAGTCCGATGTCCTTGACCGGACTGTTACCGAATTGACGCGCCGTACGATCGCACAAGCCGAGGCGGAGGGTTTATGGCGATCAAAGCCGCACAAGACCGCGAAGTCTCGACTGGGCCCGCACTCGATGTGAACGCTTATGTCGTCTGCAATAGAGCACGCGGCGAAGCGCGCGTGCGATGTTCCCCAGGTGGCCTGACGTGATCATGATCGCAAGACACTTTTCGCTGCGTTGTCGCATCCTCCTCTGCAGCATTGCGCTGGTGCTGGCGTTCCTTCAGGGGTGTGCCAGCGTCTATAAACCCCAGAATCAGGCGATCAAAGCGATCGAGAACAACCGCGGGTACCGATTCTCTGCGGATCATGCGGTGGATCACGGGGATCATGCGGTATTCCTGACTTTCTCGGGTGGCGGTACACGCGCCGCGGCACTGTCCTACGGGGTTTTGCAGGAACTGCGAGACACTCGGATCGATTCCCGCGGCAGGCGGGTACGACTGTTGGACGAAGTGGACCTCATCAGCGCGGTGTCCGGCGGCAGTTTTACCGCGGCGTACTACGGCTTGTTCGGCGATCGCATATTCAGGGATTATGAGGATGTGTTTCTGCGGCAAAGTATCCAGGGGACGTTGATTCGAAAACTGTTCAATCCGTTGTACTGGTGGCGCAGTCTTTTTACCGCGTTCGACCGCACCGAGATGGCGGTCGAATACTACGACAGCCATATCTTCCGAGGAAAGACATTTGCCGACTTCCCGATCAGGCAGCGTCCTTACATCGAAATCAACGCGACCGATCTCGGTGGTGGCCAGAGGTTCGCATTTACGCAGGGTAATTTCGACTTGATCTGCTCGAACGTCGGTCCCTTTTCGGTCGCACGCGCAGTGACGGCTTCCTCGGCGGTGCCGGTCGCGTTCCCTCCGGTCGTAATTCAAAATCACGCCGGGGCGTGCGACACGAGCAAGTCGAGCCGAATTCGCAACATTCAGGCCAAACAACAGTTGAGCGGGCGGCAGAGTGACTTGAGCAAGCGCGTGAATGCCTATTCGAATCGCGCCGCGCGGCCGTACATTCACCTGGTCGACGGCGGCATCGCGGACAATCTCGGGTTACGGGCGCTGATCGACCGCATGGACGCTGCCGGCCCCGATCTCTTGATCCAGAACCAGGGAAGTGTGCCGAAGGATGTCCTGATCATCATGGTCAACGCCGAAGTTCGACCCGAGCGCAGCATCGAGCTGAGCGCCGGTAAGCCGTCCGTGGTCGATACCATCGACGCGTTCTCGCATGCCCAGATTACGCTCTACAACCAGGAAACGAAGCTGCTGATCGGCGAGAAAATTCGAGACATGGAATCCGAGTTGCGGCAACGCAGCCAGGACCTGAAGTTCTATCTGGCCGAGGTGAGCTTTGGATCGCTCGAGGAAAAGAGTATGAAGTCCTTTTTCAACAATCTTCCGACCAGCCTCGAACTGTCCGGAAGTGAAGTGAATATGCTAATCAGCACCGGCCGCCGCCTGTTAAGAAGGGCGCCGGAATATCGTGCCTTTTTGGACGCGAATATCACCCGGCTTGACTAGGGGGGCCGCCGAATCCTTCGGTCTGGGAAAAGAGGCCGCTCCGGTGACGGCTGGAGCGGCCGCTCGAGCTTATGCTGTGTCGTCGTGGCCCGTCCCTCCGACAATGCCTTCTTTGACCTCGGCGATTTTCGCCTTGGCTTCTTCCGTCAGCTCCGCCGCCTGTTCGCTGAAGTCGCCCGCTTTCTCTTTTGCCGCGGCGGCCAATTGGTCGGCCGACTGGCTCAGTTGGTCTTTCGCCTCGCCGATTTTTTCCTTCGCTTCTCCGTAAAGTGCACTGGCCGTTTCGGCCGCTTTTTCCAGCCCAGACTCGATCACTTTTTCAGCATCGGCCGCGCGTTCCTTGATTTCATCAATGACGACGTCCGCCTTTTCACGAATTTCCTCGACGGCTTCGCCGGCCTTCTGCTTCGCCTCTTGAAGGAGTTCGCCGGTTGTTTCTGACAGCTTTTCAGCAGCCGCGCCTACCGTTTCTTTCGCACTGCTTGCAAGGTCAGAGGCGCCTTTTGAAATGTCTGCGACCACCGGTTCTGCTTTGCCAAGCAACTTGTCGATCACCCCTTTGACCGTGCTGATCAACGATCCGATCAGATTGCCACCTTCATTCGTTGCCATCGTTCCTCCTAATTGTTTGATTTATCTTATTGATGTCACCCCAGCCACTTCGAACAGTCGAACAACGGACCTGGTTCGCTAAACCGTGCTCCGGTGTTGTCCTGCAAAGTGAGTCAGTAGGGTAGCATACGATGGCGCGGAACGGTTCTTCACAGCGGGCCGCTTGCGGATTGTGGGTTCTTAAAGCCGTCTTCAACGAAGAAGTCGTCTGCTCAGATACGGGCGCTTGCGAAGAGGGTATGCAAAAGTTGTTGCAGTCGCTGTCCGTGCTACGCGTCCAGATCCGGGATTAGGGCGCTCTCGGCTTGAGCAATCAGGTCTTTGAGTCGCAGCTTGCGTTTCTTTAGGCGGCGTACCTGCAGTTCGTCCGCTAGAGGGTCTTGCTCCAAGCGCTGGATAACCTCGTCCAGATCCCGGTGCTCGATGCGCAGTTCACGCAATCGGTCGGTACGCCGGAAGGTTTCCGTATCGACGTTGGAGGAATAGTCGTCCATCATGGAATCCTATTTTAAGGTCCTCTAGGGGTACGCCGTGCGGTGTCGGCTCTCGCGCTGACGGTGGTCATAGCCACCGAGCAGTCGTCGACGGAGTCGCAGCGCCCCACTCGCCAGTCGGTGCATGGTCCAGCCGTTTTCGGCCTTAAACCATGCACCCGAGCCCCTTTGGTTGTCAAGGACTTTGCTCCTCAGGAGTGGAAGTCCGCATTTTCCCCTTCGGTTCCTTCGTGTATATTGCTGCAGGCTTGGGGGTGGCGTGTCGGTTAGGCCTGAGAATCCCAACAGCCATCGGGATCAT
>JALORT010000510.1 GCA_025458755.1 Methylotetracoccus sp. | reverse complement strand
GCTGACCGGTTGCCCGAGCATGGCGGCCTCGGCCTCGATCCCGCCGACGCCCCAGCCCAGGCAGCCGAGACCGTTGATCATCGTGGTATGCGAATCGGTGCCGACCAGGGTGTCGGGATACGCCTGGCCCTTCGCGGTCATGACCACGCGCGCGAGAAACTCGAGATTGACCTGATGGACGATGCCGGTGTCGGGCGGCACGCACTGGAAGTTGTGGAACGCCCGCTGCCCCCACTTGAGGAACCGATAGCGCTCGCGGTTGCGGGAAAACTCGAGGTCGGCGTTCTGTTGGAGCGCGTCCCGGCTGTCGCGCATCGCCGCCAGATCGACGACCGCCGGGACGCCGGTGAAGTCCTGCAACAGGACGCGCGCCGGCGTGAACGCGATCTCCTGGGTCGGCGCGGCCCTGGCCTGCCACCGGGCGACGGCTTCGATGTCTTCGGCTCGGACGGATCGGCCATCCTCGGTGCGGAGGAGATTTTCGAGCAGGATCTTGATCGAGAACGGCAGATGGGCGACGGCCGGGTAAACCGGATAGAGGGCGTCGAGCCGGTGGATGCCGAAGGTCTGACCCAAAACGGTGAGGCTGGATTGGCTATCGAACGAGTTAAGGCTCATGGGAAATCCTCGCAAGGGGTGGGTGAGACGTCCCCGACCGGACACGCTCCGTATCGTCGGACGCCGATCTAAAAGGCCATGGCCTGCTGATGTGGACCGGTTGCCAGCAAGGTGGCAAAGGCCTCGGCGGCTACGGGTCGACTGAAGTAATAGCCTTGTCCTTCGGCGCAGTGCTGGGATTGCAGGAAGGCGAACTGTGGCCCCGTTTCGATGCCTTCGGCCACAATCCCCAGCTTGAGGCTCTTGCCCATCGCGATGATGGCGCTGATGAGGACGGCTTCCCCGGTATCGCCGTCGATGTCTTGCACGAATGACTGGTCGATCTTGAGCGTGTTGATCGGGAACCGCCGCAGATAGCTCAGACTGGAATAGCCGGTGCCAAAGTCATCGATGGCCAGCCGCACCCCGAGGTCCTTGAGCGCGCACAAGACCGCTGTCGTCGTTTCCGTGTCCTGCATGAGGCTGCTTTCGGTCAGTTCGAGTTCGAGGTGGCGCGGGTCCAGTCCGGTGTCGTTAAGGATGGCGCGGACCCCGGCGATAAAATTCTTGTCGCGGAACTCGACCATCGAGACGTTAACCGCGATCAACCCAATGTCGAGACCGGCTTGCAACCAGGCTGCCGTCTGCCGGCAGGCTTCGCGGAGCACCCACTGGCCGATCGGCAGAATCAGGCCGCTGTTTTCGGCGATGCTCATGAAGTCCGTCGGACCGACGAGCCGATGATCGGCTTGCCGCAGGCGGACCAGCGCTTCGGCGCCGGTCATGGCGCCGGTCTCGAGATTCACCTTCGGCTGGTAATGCAACAAAAACAGGTGCTGCTCGAGGGCGTGGTGCAGTGCTTGATGGACGGAATGCCGCATAACTGCGCGGACATTCATTTCCGGAGCGAACACCTGGTAGGTGTTGCGCCCGCTTCGCTTGGCGTGATACATCGCGATATCGGCGTTCTTGACCACCGTTTCGACGTCCTGGCCGTGATCGGGGTAGAGGCTGATACCGATGCTCGGGGTGACGTGGAGCCGATGGCTACCGATGTAATAGGGCTCGGCCATGGCCTTGATCAACTTTTTGGCGGCGAGGTGAGCGTCCTGCACCGTCTGGACTTCGGCCAGCAGCACCACGAATTCATCGCCGCCCTGGCGGCAGACGGTGTCCGAGAGCCGGACGCAGGCTTGCAGGCGTTTGGCGGCCGACTGCAGCAACTGGTCGCCCACCGCATGCCCCAGCGAGTCGTTGATGTGCTTGAAGTGGTCGAGGTCCAAATACAGTAGGGCGACCTTCTTGCCATGCCGCTGCGCGAGCGCCATCGACTGCGTCAGCCGGTCCGTCAGCAGGGAACGGTTCGGCAGGCCGGTCAGAAAGTCGTGCTTGGCCATATAGGACATCCGCAGGGTGGCCTGCTCGGCGACCTCGGTCATCATCTGGGCGCGAACCGTGGCGACGACCAGGTGTTCGTTCGCTTCCCGCAACTGCGCTTGATTGTGCGCGATCAGCTCGGCCTTGGACATCGCGGCCTCTTCCTGGGCGCGCAGGGCTTTTTCGCGCCGCGCAACGGCCTCTTCACGCCGGTGGACGGCCTGTTCGCTAGCAAGGACCCCGATCCTCTTGCTCATGGCAGTGGGCCTCAATCGCCCGTACCGGAGGCGGACGTCCGCCTCGGCTGCCCGCCGAGGATTCCCTCGAAGCCGAGCACCGGATCGCCGATAACGATCCCCTTATCGGTGATCTCGAATTGCCGAAGCTCGTCGCTGTGGGCGCTAGCGCGCACTTTGACGACCGCCATGACGCGTTTCAGGCGGCTCTCGACCTCAATGTAGCGCTGGACGATGATCGCGTCGGTGAGAAAGGCCGACCCGTAGGGGCTGAAGCGCAGATCGGTATAGCGGTCTTCCAGTTCCGACGTCAGCAGCACCGTCACGCCGAGGCCGGCCAGCGCGGCGACCATGCGAAACAGCGACTCGCGAAAGTCCTCGCGGAAGGTCGGCGCCACCGCCAGTTCGAACCCGGACAGCGAGTCGATCACCACCCGGCTGGCTTTCATCTTCTGTATGAGATTGATCAGATGTTGAACGATCTCGTCGATCGACAAATCCAGCACGCGGGTATTGATCAAGCCGATTTGTCCGGCGCGCACCATCTCGTCGATGGTGCGGGTCCACGACTGACTCGGGGTCTGTTCGAATGCGACGATCACGCCCGGTTCGCCCCGGCGCACCCCTTCGACCAGGAAGGTGGTGGCAAGGATGGTCTTGCCCGATCCGGACGGCCCGGCGACCAGCAGCGAATAGCCTGCCGGCAAGCCGCCGCCGAGCATGTCGTCGAGGCGCGGCACGCCCATGGTCAGCCGCGCTGCACTGCGCGGCGAGCGGTCGGCCGCCGCCACGGCCCCGGTATCGTCGATCACGACCGCCGCCGGAAAGACAACGATCCCCGCGCTGGTGATGCGGAAGGTATGAATCCCCGGACTGGTCGCCTGGCCACGCATTTTCAGAATCTGAATCTTGCGCACCATTGAATTCCGGTGAACGCTTTGGTTCAGCAACAGCATGCCGTCGGCTACCGTGAACACCGGATGGGTCTCGCCCTCCGACAAATATTCTCCGACCAGGAAGGTGGTGGCCTGCCAGCCGGTCAGCAGTATCCCAAGCTGCTGGACGAACTGTTGCCGGCTGATCGCGCCTTCGGGTTGGCGTTGCGCCTCCAGCATGACCGAGCGGAACGAATCGACGAAGACCAGCGCCGGAGAGAAGGCCTCGACCTCCTGCGCGATGCGCGCCAGCACCTGGTCGAAATGGCCCGTCGCGACGTCGTCGCTCAAATTGACGAAGCGAATCGACTCATTCATCTTGTCGCAGTCGAAAAACGAGTACTGCTGCTGATAACGCAGCATCTTCAACGGCGGTTCGCCCAGCACGGTGAAGTACAGCGCTGGAAGCTCCCGCGTCGCCAGGGCGAACATGATCTGATGCGCCAGCGTTGTCTTGCCGGAGCCCGGAGGCCCGATAATGAGGTTGAAGGAATATTCCGGCAGGCCGCCGCCCAGGATGACATCAAGTCCTGGCACACCGGTGGCGAGGCGATGGATGACCACGTTGTTGTTCATGGTGCGCTTTCCTGTTCAGATTCCGGTGACGGGGGCCGCCAGACCGGGG
>JALORT010000121.1 GCA_025458755.1 Methylotetracoccus sp. | reverse complement strand
CATGGGTCCATCGGTTCGCGCCACCGCGATGGCCGCGGCACCGGTACGGCCGGGCCCCGGTTCATCCGCTGAGGAAGAAGGCTGGTGCTCCGTCGCGTCGCACGACTCGGCCAGCAGCGCTCTGCGGCCGGTCGTTTCGGTCTGAAGCCGTTGATGCTACGGCGTCGGTATATCAGCCGAAGCGCCCGGTGACGTAGTCCTCAGTCAGCTTGTGGCGGGGATTCATGAACACTTCAGCCGTGGCGCCGACCTCGACCAGGCGACCAAGGTGAAAGTAGGCGACGCGGTCCGAGACGCGAGCGGCCTGCGCCAGGGAGTGAGTCACGATAATGATGGTGTAGTGCTGCTTCAGTTCATCGATCAGTTGCTCGATCACCGCCGTAGCGATCGGATCGAGCGCCGAGCAGGGTTCGTCCATCAAAATCACTTCCGGGTCCACCGAAATCGCTCCCCATGGCGTCGAGTCCATCCTTGACCTCATCCCACAGACCCGCGCGCCGCAACGAATCCTCCACAATCCGATCCAGGTCTGACCCACGCGTTGCCATGCCATGGATCCGAGGACCAAAGGCAATGTTCTCGTATATGCTCTTCGGGAACGGATTGGGCTTTTGGAACACCATGCCGACCAACGCTCGTAACGGCACCACATTGATTCCATCCCGGTAGATATTCTCGCCGTCGATCTTGATTTCCCCGGTCACCCGACACCCGTCGATGGTGTCGTTCATCCGGTTGAGGCAACGGAGGAAAGTGGTCTTGCCGCAGCCCGACGGGCCGATCAATGCGATGACCTCGTGCCGCCCGATGTCGAGCGTCAGGTCCTGAACCGCTTGCTTGGCGCCGTAAAACACATTGACATTGCGGCATTCAATGCGGGGACTGGCGATTGTCGCTTCCCCGACGGTGGCGGGGTGGTCGGCCGAGTAGAGAGGCATGGTGAGGCGGGCGGGTTTCGAGTTCGGCGACGCTGGTCCAGTCGCGGGGCCGCGGCCCGACATGGGGTCTGTGCCGGGTCGGTCCGCCGGTTCCAGGTGACGAAGGGTGAGTTTAGACGCGTTGCTGCTGTCTTCAGGTAAGGTGACGATCACTGACATCGACGTATGGAGAAAAGTTTGATCCTCATCGATAACCGAGGAGCAGCGCTTGACGACCTGGTCGCGCTCACGGAATGCTCACCTTTCCTGCCGCACGCAAAGGCAGAGGCAGCCTCTCCTTCGCTTTCATCCGCATCAGTATCCGCGGTCACTATGACGATTTTATGACAATGCCGCATCGAGTTGGTGCATTCGAGCCAACCGAACAGACACGTCGTCTCCCGCATGCTCGGACGAGCACGCGATTCCGGCGCGACCGGAACCGCGGTTCTGAGCCGGTTCGACAACGATCCTCGGGTTTGTTGTTGAGCGCCATGAACGGCTGCCCGCAAGCATCTGCCCGCGCAGCGCTCGCCCCGGATGATAGCCTGTCTCGGGTTGCTTTGGGGAGCCTATCGATTGCCCCGCGAACGCCGGCGAATCATCGCCGCCCGTCGCTGCGATCAGTCGGCAGGTGGTCGCAGACGACGCATCTGGTGGCGGATTTCGCTCTCCGCCGCGAGCCAGTCGGACAGCTCGTAACCGGGTGCGAACCCGCGTTTCTCCGCTCTGGAATAGGCGGCCAGGGCAATGGCCCTCTGTAAATCCACGGCATCCCATTCTGCCAGAGATTCGCTGCTGTGCACCCAATGGTTCAGGAATTCGATTTCTTTTTGGACGACGGCTTGCGTGGTCATGGCGAGAGTTCCCCGCATTGTTGTTGAGCGCTAAACCACAGAAGTGATCGGCGCTTGCTTCGCGTCGATCGTCGCCCTGCTTATAACACTCGAATGTGACAGAGAGTCGCGCATCCTGCAGCGTCGGGGCCACGGCCGCGCGCGCGACTGCGGCGGAGCGCGGATGCAGTGACATCACGAGCGCTGATCGGCCGAAAAGGATCTCAGATCCCTCAGTTCTGCGTGCCAACTCCGGGTCAACGGGTGAGCCGGCCCATAGAGCTTGAGCGCTCTGAGATAAGAGGCCTTGACCCATGCCAGGAGCTGCGCCGGACACGCAGCTCGGCCGCTTTTTCGATCGTCTAGCAACATGGCGTTCACCCGAGGTTCGGTCACGTACATGTCAACTATAGGACGTCACCCGACGGCGATGCCGGCTGAAGCCGCCAACGGTTGTGCACAGGTCGCGATGTGTCGCAGCGTCGCGGCGAGAGTCAGTGACAGCCTGGAAGCTCTCTTGTTAGCTTCCGAGAAGCCCTTCAGAATGATGGCATAGAAAACAATCCACCCGGTGAATGTCGCCATGGGTTATTCGATGACGCTGCGCGGGAAAACCGCGACCTTCCCGGATCTGAAGACATTACTCGCCAAGGCCTCTCCGCTGCGTGCAGCGGATGAGCTGGCGGGCATTGCGGCGGAGTCGGAAGAAGAGCGGGCGATGGCCCAGTACGCGCTCGCCGAGGTGCCTCTGCAGCGCTTTCTCGACGAACCGCTGATTTCGCCGGAGGCGGATGAAGTCACCCGGCTGATCCTCGAACGCCATGACCCGGCGGCCTTCGCGCCCATTGCTACGCTCCGCGTGGGTGAGTTTCGCGAATGGTTGCTGCGCGAGGGTGATGCCGACCGTTTGCGGTCGATCGCACCCGGCGTCAGCCCGGAGATGGCGGCGGCGGTGTCGAAAATCATGCGCAATCAGGACCTCATCGCCGTGGCGCGCCGCTGCCGCGTCGTCACACGTTTCCGCAACACCATTGGTCTTCCGGGCCGGCTGTCTACCCGCTTGCAGCCCAATCATCCCACCGACGATCCTCGCGGAATTGCTGCCAGCACGCTCGACGGGCTGCTGTACGGCGCCGGCGACGCGGTGATCGGTATCAATCCAGCAACCGATAATCTCGACCAGGTACATACGCTGCTAAGTCTTCTCGACGATCTGATCCAGCGGCATGACATCCCGACCCAATGCTGCGTGTTGTGCCACGTCACGACCACGATGGAGTTGATCCGGCGAGGATCGCCCGTCGATCTGGTGTTCCAGTCGATCGCCGGTACCGAAGCGGCGAACCAGAGCTTCGGCGTCGACCTCGGCATGCTGCGCGAGGCTCGGGACATGGCCCGGGCGCAGAACCGCGGGACGGTGGGAGACCATGTCATGTACTTCGAAACCGGCCAAGGCAGCGCGCTGTCTGCCAATGCCCATCACGGCGTCGATGCGCAGACCTGCGAGGCGCGTGCTTACGCCGTGGCCCGGGAGTTCGAACCGCTGCTGGTCAATACCGTAGTCGGGTTCATCGGCCCGGAGTATCTTTACGACGGGAAACAGATCACCCGCGCCGGTCTGGAGGACCATTTCTGCGGCAAGCTGCTGGGTTTGCCGATGGGCTGTGATGTCTGCTACACCAATCATGCCGAGGCCGATCAGAACGATATGGACACCTTGCTCACGTTACTCGGCGTCGCCGGCTGCACCTACGTCATGGGCATACCGGGCGCGGACGACATCATGCTGGCCTATCAGAGCACTTCATTTCACGACGCATTGTACCTTCGCGAGGTACTGGGGCTGCGGCCGGCGCCCGAGTTCGAGGAGTGGCTGAACCGCATGGGCATCTTCAACGGCCGGAATGCCCTGGCGGACAGTTGCCGTCAGGTGCCGCTGCTTTCGGACTTTGCAGGGCTGGGTGAGGGGGCCGCGTGAGCGATCGCTGGGACCATCTGCGCCGATACACGCCGGCCCGTATCGCGTTGGGCCGCGCCGGCAGCGCCGTACCGACCGGTCCGCTGCTGGCGTTCCAATGGGCGCATGCCCGAGCCCGGGATGCCGTACACCTGCCGTGGGACGTCGCCCGGTTCGCCCGTCGTGTGCAAGATCGGGACTTGACCCCATTAATTCTCTCGACGCGCGTGGCCGATCGGGTGCAGTACTTGAAGCGGCCCGACCTCGGACGGCAACTTGACGCGGAATCCGCACAAAGCTTGCCCGGCTGGGCTGGCTCACCGATCGACGTCGCGCTGATTTTTACCAACGGCCTGTCCTCGACGGCGGTCGAGGTACATGGTCTCCCGTTGTTGGATGCGCTGGTTCGGGCGCTGGGCGCGGCGGGTCTTCGCCTCGGGCCGATCTGCCTGGCCGAGAACGGCCGTGTGGCTTTGGCAGACCCGGT
This sequence comes from Methylotetracoccus sp., assembly GCA_025458755.1. GTDB lineage: Bacteria > Pseudomonadota > Gammaproteobacteria > Methylococcales > Methylococcaceae > Methylotetracoccus. The sequence continues at coordinate 2,816 of JALORT010000121.1, read as the reverse complement.
CGGCGCCGCCCTCGGCGCGCGACTGTCGGTCATCGTGGTCGGCGAGCGCCCCGGACTCAGTGCGGCCGACAGCCTCGGTCTTTATCTGACCTATGCTCCCGGCACGGGCAGAACCGATGCCGAGCGCAATTGCATTTCCAACGTTCGGCCGCCTGAAGGCTTGGCCTATGACGCCGCCGCGGCCAAGCTGGTTTATCTCGCCCGCGAAGCCTTGCGCCTAACGGCGTCCGGAGTAGCGCTGAAAGATGACCAGCCGGGCCATCGGCTGACGCGCGGGCCTCAAGGCGGCACGACGCAGACCATCGAGAATGGAAATCCGCCGGACTAGTGGGTACGCAGGGTCGTGAAACCTGCGCGCAGCGCGCGCGGAAACCTTCGGGTGCGTATCGCTTCTGCCGCTCGCCGATCGAAGGATAGGGTATGTTAACTCCGCGCGAGGAGGGAATCGCCGCTTCCGCTCTGCTGTCGGAGACGATGCTTGGCCATACGTTTCAGCAACAATGCGGCGTGGTAACACGAGTCCGTGGTTTGCTCCAGAGTTCCCAGCAGCTCAGTCCAGTCCGTTTCGGCCCGCAGCGACAAATGGCCATGCCGGCGGTGCGACTTTCGCCATTCGTGGTAAACGATGTCCGCATTTTCCTCCCAGATCTTCAACGCTTCACGGCACTGTCGGACGCTCGTCACCTCTTCGAAGGAGTATTGCTGCACCTCGGCCAGAAGGCGGGATACCATCGATGAAATCAGAGAGGTGATTTTTTCGGCCGCATCCTCCAGCTTCGTTGGCATGAACACGTCGATGATTCGCGCCGTCACATTCATACCATCCACAATGTCGTCTAGACGTTTCAGGAACTGCTCGGTCAGTTGCACGGTCTCGGAATCGGGCAGCAATTCCAGCGCTTCGTAGGCTTCGGCGGTGAGCCTGTCGCCTTGCTCTTCCATGTGTTTGATCTGCGTGACATAGGATTCCGGAACCTCGAGTTTCATGAGAAGCTGGCCGAGTACCTGACTGCAGGCTAAGGAATTCTCGAGATGTGCTTTGAAAATATCGTCGAGCGGTTGGGATGTGTGCGGACTGGTTTGGTTATCCCTATGCATGGGTCCTCCGGGTGTGCTGTGAATGAATGTCAAACACGATTCTGCTGAAGTTGAACGTCCGCTGAGTCACGGTGCCGGCGCGTGCGGGCTTCAAGCGGACTGGAGTCAGGTTACCTCCGGCGGTTTGGCATTGATTGAGTGGAAGGGCATGTGACGCCGGATCACGTTCATCTGTGTGTGGGCATTCCGCCGAAATACAGTGTGGCGAACGTGATCGGCAAGTTGACAGGGAAGTCTGCGATCATGAATCATCAAAGATACGGACGGAAACGGAATTTTGTGGGGATCAATTTCTGGGCGCGGGGTTACTGCGTGAGTACGGTCGGTCTCGATGAGGCCATGATCCGGAACAGATTTGGATGCAGGAAGAGCGTGAAAAGAAGGAAGAGCAGATGAACTTGGACTTTTAACGTCGAAACGGCGGCTAGGCTCGGTGCCCCCTTCTGGAGGGCTTCCTCAAACTACCCGCCATGCGGGTAGTACGTGATTGAATTGCTGTGAAACACTTACTCGGATCACCCACATGTTCAAAGTAAAAAGTCCGATTGTCCACGAACCGGGCCGCACTAATTTGGCTAATGGCAGGCCCTCCCAGATCCGTTACCTGCTTCTGCGATCACTCAGAGGCCTGGCATTAACGGTTCTACCGATATTTCTCGCGGTACCCGCAACGCTGTCATTTAGCGCTGGCAGTTCAACCGTGACATTGACGACCGCAACAACACAGGGAATGGCTAGCACCGAGAATACCACTCTGCCTGTCATGGAGTCCCCATCAATTCCGCTGTCTGAAGGGGTCATTGTATCGCCAGCGGCTCCAGTAACCCCCACGCCTGCCCAACAAGATATCACCGTTTTAAATATCGATGACTCCGTATCATCTGATGCAGCGTGCAGCACCCCAGCCAATGCGATCGTCGCGGAAAACTGCCGAACGGGAGATACCGGATGGGACGTTACGGGGTCCGGCGATTCGACCATCCAAGGCTTTGCTACTGCGATAAGCGTGAACCGCGGCGAAACCATTTTCTTTAAAATAGACACTGGGGCGATCATTTATCACCTCGACATCTATCGGCTCGGCTACTACGGTGGGGCTGGTGCAAGAAGGGTAGCAACATTGCAGCCTTCCGCCCCACTACCTCAGCGTCAACCGGCGTGCCTTAGTGATCCAATTACTGGGCTTATTGACTGCGGCAATTGGGCCGTTTCGGCATCATGGGCAGTTCCTGCCAACGCTACATCCGGTCTATATATCGCAAAGCTTATACGAGATGATACGGGCGGAGCTAGTCATATTGTCTTCGTCGTACGTGACGACAACAGCAGATCCGATCTGCTTTTCCAAGCCTCTGATACTACATGGCAAGCTTATAATACCTATGGCGGCAATAGCTTATATACCGGATCGCCAGCTGGGCGTGCCTATAAGGTAAGCTATAATCGGCCATTCCTAACTCGAGACTGGCTGGGTGGGGTAACTTGGCTTTTTAATGCCGAATACGCCATGGTGCGCTGGCTGGAGCGCAACGGCTACGACGTTGGCTATTTCACCGGCGTTGACAGCGATCGGCGCGGTGCTTTGATTACCAATCACAAAGTTTTCCTGTCGGTTGGTCACGACGAATACTGGTCCGGTGCTCAGCGCGGGAATGTCGAAACGGCCCGAAACTCCGGTACCCATCTTGGCTTTTTCAGCGGTAACGAGGTTTTTTGGA
>JALORT010000120.1 GCA_025458755.1 Methylotetracoccus sp. | reverse complement strand
GCGTTTTTCCAGACCAGCTCGCGTGTCTTGAAAATATCATCGGTGATCGCGAGATTCCGGATCACCCGCTGGTTCGGCAAACGATCGAAGACTGCCTGACGGAAGCCATGGACATCGACCGCTTTATCGCCGTGCTCGCTGGGCTCGAGTCGGGTGCGGTGCAGGTGGTTTGTCGCGATCTGGCGGAGCCGTCACCGCTTGCCGCTGAAATCGTGAATGCCCGAGTGTACAGCTTCCTCGATGGCGCTCCCCTCGAGGAGCGCCGCACCCGGGCGGTGAAGCTGCGGCGGGGGCTCGAGCCTCGACCCGGCGGGGACCTTGACTCGATCGACGCTGCGGCGGTGGCAAGAGTCCGCCGCGAAATCCGGCCGGAAGCCGCGAACGTGGAAGAGTTCCACGATGCTCTGCAGCTTTCGGGTTTCCTGCGGGAAGAGGAAGGGAGGGCGGCGGATTGGCTGCCGTATTTTGACGAACTGGCCCGGCAACGGCGGGCAACCCGCTTGATTCTGAGCGTGGAAGCCGCGTTTTGGATTGCGGCCGAACGTTGGCCGCTGGTCCGAGCCGTGTATCCGGGGTTGCGCGCCGAGCCGCCGCTGAGCCTCCCACTGGATCTCGACAGTCAAGCGTGGGATCGCGACGATGCTTTGGTGAGCCTGCTGCGAGCACGCCTGGCCATCGCCGGACCGGTCAACGAACTCTCGCTCGCGACACAGATGATGATTTCACCGCTGGAAGTTCGAACCGCACTTTGCCGGCTCGAAACGGAAGGCTTTGTGCTTCGCGGGCGCTACACGCCGGATGACGACTGGTGCGAGCGCGGACTGGTTGCCCGGATACAGCGCTACGCGCGTGACCGCCGCAGGTGCGCAATCGAACCGGTCACGGCGGCCGAGTATGTCGATTTTCTGTTCCGCTGGCAGCATGTTCACCCGGAGACCCGGATGCAGGGAGCCCAAGGCCTCGGCGCGATTCTGACGCAACTGGAAGGATTCGAGGGACCCGCTTTCTCCTGGGAAAGCTCCATTCTGCCGGCGCGAGTCGAAAATTACGCTGACACCGATTTGGATCGGCTCTGTCAGTGCGGCCAGTTTAGTTGGCTGCGCTTGCGCGCCGGCTCGGGAACGCGGGGCCCTATTCGCACGACCCCAATCGTTTTTGTGCCTCGCCGTTCCGTCGCGCGATGGTGCAGTTCGGCACCCCTCACCGCGAGCGAGATGCCTTCCGCCGCAGCACAAACCCTGCAGCGGATTCTCGCGGACGGCGGTGCTTTGTTCTTTGACGAACTGGTTGAGCGAAGCGGTTTGCCGCCTGTCGCCGCCGAACGTGCATTGGCGGAACTGGTCGCGGTCGGTACGGTGACCTCGGATGCGTTCGCCGGGTTGAGAGCACTCCTGGTTCCGGAGAGCATGAAGCAACGGTACAAGGGCGTGGGCTGGGGACTGGACCAAGCCGGACGCTGGAGTCTGCTGACCATACGACCGCACGAAGGGACCGACCGCGCACCCGAGGAGACCGAGGAGCACGCGGCGCGGGTCCTGTTGCGCCGCTACGGCGTGATGTTTCGTGGGCTGTTGACGCGCGAGACGTGTGCCCCGCCTTGGCAAAGCCTGGTGCGCATCTACCGGCGACTCGAAGCGCGTGGCGAGATTCGCGGAGGCCGCTTCGTAGCGGGTCCTTTCGGCGAGCAGTATGCGTTGGCCGAAGCGTTGGAGCCGCTGCGTTCCGTGCGCCGCCAGAGCCCTGATGCCGACCTCTGGATCAGCGCCACGGACCCGCTGAACCTGACCGGGATCGTTTCCGAGGGGGTCAGGATTTCTCCCGCCTCCGGCCGATGGATCCTGTATCGCCGGGGCGAGCCGGTCGCCGTCGACGATGGCGAAGGCAGGGTCAGTGCGCTGAATCCGCGGGAACCATCGGCCACCGGGCATGCCGACCGGTTTCCTCTGCGCAGTCCACCCCGAACGCCTCGAGCCTACTTCCGCCGCTCACCGTGAACGCCCGGAAGCTTGGCTTGCACGGGCCGGAATAGGCCGCGCCTTCTTCACGGGCTGCGAAGAATGCGTTCTCCACCGGGGACGGCATGCCGCGCAGATGCTCGAAACTCACGAATCAACGGGCGTTCCGCGGTCGGCGGGACTGAACCCCAGAAATAGCGATCGCCGACGCGCCTGCATTGTGTCTCGAGCCAAGACTTGAATTCGCCCGGCGCCAGCGGTTCGGCGGCGAAATAACCCTGCATCAGATTGCAACCGCCGAGTCGCAGGAAGGCCCACTGTTCGGCAGTTTCGACACCTTCCGCGACCACTTCCAGACCGAGGCTGCTGGAGAGATTGATAATCGCGGAGCTGATCGCGCAATCGTCCTGGTCGGCTGGAATATCGTGGACGAACGAACGATCGATCTTGAGCGCATGGGCCGAAAGCTCCTTCAAGTAGCTCAGCGAGCAATACCCCGTGCCGAAATCGTCGATCGTCAGACGCAGGCCCATGGCGACCAACTCGCGGGCGATGGGGTGGATGGCGTCGTGGTCAAGCAAAACACTTTCGGTGATTTCGAGTTCGAGATATTTCGGAGCAACCCCGGTTCGACGCAGGATGCCGTCGATCACCAGCGCCAGATCGCGTTGTTGAAATTGGCGCGCCGATAGGTTGATGGCGATGCGAATGCCCGGGGAACCCGAGTCGTGCCAGCTGCGAACCTGGCGACAGGCCGACTCGATGATCCATGCCGTCAAGTCTTGGATCAATCCGGCTTGCTCGAGCACAGGGATGAATTTGTTGGGTGGGATCAGACCCACCTCGGTGCGCCATCGCAGCAATGCCTCGGCACCGCGCAACTCCCCGGTCCTGAGTGATAGTTGCGGCTGGTAGTGCAGCGCGAAATCCTTGTTCCGGACGGCGGTGCGAAGTTGGTTCTCAAGCGTCAGACGCTCCTGGGCCTCGCGGTTCATTTCGGGCATGTAAAATCGGTAATGACCGCGACCTTCGGCTTTGGAACGGTACATCGCCGCATCTGCGTTCTTCAATAGTGTGGCCAGATCGAGGCCATCGTCGGGATACAAGGTGATACCGACGCTGCAGGAGGTCGAAAGATCCGTCTCCCCGGCCAGCGTAAAGGTCTCCGATACCGTAGCGACGATCCGTTGAGCGATGGTCACCACATCGCTGCGGTCGCCGATGTTTTGCAAAATGATGGTGAATTCATCGCCGCCCAGACGGGCCACGGTGTCGCTGTCGCGAATCGTTTGCCGCAGGCGCGTCGCCGCCAGTTTCAACACGTCGTCGCCGGCCGCGTGCCCGAGAGCGTCATTGATTCCTTTGAAACGGTCCAGATCGAGAAACAGCAATGCCAGCCGGCTTCCCTGCTGCTGCGCATGCGCAATGGCTTGCTGCAAGCGATGCTGGAAGCGGTGCCGGTTGGGTAGTCCGGTCAGCGTGTCGTAATTGGCCAGATAATCGAGCTTATCTTCCGCCGCTTTCTGTTCAGTCACGTCCTGAACGGTGCCGGCCCAGGAGATGCGCCCTGGGATCTTTTCGGGATTGCGTTGTCCGCGAACACGAATCAACCGGAGCGTTCCGTCGTTCCGACGAAAACTGCAATCGAAAGCGAAGGACCTGGACGATTCAGGATGGCGCAGCAGCCTGACGAAACGGGCACGATCGGCACGTGCGAGGTGACGCAAAAGCTGTTCGAAGGAGGGGTCGTCACGTGTCCTCCGATAGCCCAGGATGCGGAGTGCCTGCCTCGACCAGCTCAATTGTTTGCTCGGGATGTCCCACTCCCAGCTCCCGAGGTTCGCGATTTCTTGCGCCCTGGTGAGAAGACCACCTTTCTTCTTCAAGTCCGCGGCCATGGCGTTCAGCGCACGGGCCAATTGCCCGAGCTCGTCGTCGGACCGCACGGGCAGTTCCGTATCCATGTTTCCGGCGGCATAGTCCTGCGCCGCACGGATCATCTCCCGCAAGGGATTGGCGAGAGATCGAGAAAGAATGAATATCAGCACGACAGCGACACACAGCACCAGCGCCAGGGCGATGGCGCCGATGCCGATGAGAAATGCCGCATGGGAATTCCAAACCTGGTAAAGCCGCAGATCCAGCGCTTCGAGGGCAGTGCCACTGGCTGATCCAGTCAGCGAAATCTTGCCGTAGCCAAGAATTTTGGACGAGTCACCGACGGCGAATTGAAGTTCTTTCCCCTGCGCATCGACCAGCATGGCCGTCTTCCGCGCCAGGAGTTCCTCGGGCAGTGAAATCTTATCCATTCGGCGGCGGTTGCCGACCGTTCCGTCCGTTAGAATGCGACCCTCCGCATCGGCGATCACGAAGGTAGCGATCGGGAGCCACGTTTCGACTTCTTCGATCTGCTGTTCGACTTGCTTGATATCCCGTCGTGCGAGCGGCGCGCGCAGGCGTTGGCTGAGATAAGCGCCTGTCCGACGCAGTTCCCTTTCCTCGTTCAGTGCTTGGGAATTCGCGACCGCTTCGAGCACCTGATAGCGGACCGCTTCGGACTGGCCGAAGGTGATCATACCCGCCGACACTAGAACGACGGTCACAGTGGCGACGACTAAGAGCGCGAATAACAGCGCATACTTGGTGCTCAGGCTGCGCGTGGTGGCCTTTCGAACTCTACTAATGACAGCAAGCATGACGTCCCGCGACCGAAAAATTTACCATTGTCAAGCGTCAGCCGGCTATTGACGACGCACTCGGATACCGGCCCGTGGTTGCCACGCCGATTGCTTGTCTCGATACTCGGAAGGCATCGCCCCGCCAATGACGCCGACGGCGTTTCGGCGCCCGCGATTTTTTATTGGAAGCTTAGATGATTATTCCCAGCGCGCGGATTCCTTGAGGCAACGGCTCCCGGGGCGGTCTCGGAACGCCGAGATGCTGGTGCCGTGCGCGGACTCTCCCGACGCGGCGTCCGCTGCGCAGGCGCGTGATAGGGATGATCGCTCGAACGGCAGTTGCGGACCGCCTTTCGGGCACGGTACCTTAGCGAGCCTACGTACGCTAAGGATGAGATGGGAGTGTGGTTCCCCAAATGACGTGGCTATGAATTTCCCGGAACATCGTTGATGCTGTTGTGTTGAGAATAAGCCGTGTCTGAATCTGGATCTTTCCCCTCCGCGTTTCTCTGGGGCGCCGCCACTTCCGCCTACCAGATCGAGGGTTCGCCGCTCGCCGATGGCGCCGGCCCGAGCAATTGGCACCAGTTCTGCCACGAACCGGGGCACATTGAAAATGGCGAATCCGGGGATGTCGCGTGCGACCACTACCGACGTTATCGGGAGGACGTCGAATTGATGGCGCGGATCGGCATCAAGGCCTACCGCTTTAGCATCTCTTGGAGTCGCGTCCTACCCAAGGGCTGCGGTACCGTCAATGAAAAGGGGTTGGAGTTTTATCGCCGGCTTTCCGACTCCCTGTTGGAGAACGGCATCCAGCCGTTCGCGACACTCTATCACTGGGACTTGCCGGCGGCGCTGGAGGCGCGCGGAGGCTGGGCCCATCCGGACTGCGCCCATTGGTTCGCTGACTACGCGCTAGTGCTGTTCCAACGGCTGCGGGATCAGATCCCCTACTGGGCAACGCTGAATGAGCCGTGGGTCGTGGTTCATGCCGGCTACATCGAGGGCTCGCACCCCCCGGGCTTACGCTCGCCGGCAACCGCTCCCCGGGTCACCCACACCCTGCTTCGGGGCCATGCGCTGGCAGTTCAGGCGTTTCGCGCCGAGGGCTCCGGCCACGGTCAGATCGGCCTGGTGGTGAATCTGGAGCCGAAACGGGCCGCGTCCAGCGACCCCGCCGATCTCGCGGCAATGGAACGAGCCCACGCCTACATGAACCGGCAGTTTCTCGACCCGGTTCTGCTCGGCGCCTACCCCGACGAAATGGCGGCGGTGTTCGGGCGTGCGTGGCCCCGCTTTCCCGATCAGGACATGCGGCTGATCCGCGAACCGATCGATTTCCTCGGCATCAACTACTACAGTCGTTCGGTCGTCCGTGATGATCCGGCGGGCGACCTGTGCGGTGTTTCCAGGGTTCGGCAGGCCGCTGCGGAACATACCGCGATGGACTGGGAGGTGTTTCCCGAAGGACTGGAGTCGTGCCTGCTGTGGGTGCGTCGGCGCTATGGCGCCCTGCCGCTGTACGTGACCGAGAACGGCGCGGCGTTCGAAGATGCTCCGATGCACAGCACGGCTATCAAGGATGTTAGGCGGCTAGACTACTTGCGTCGTCATCTTCTCGCCGCCCGCAGAGCCATGGCCGCGGGGGTCGATCTGCGCGGGTACTTTGTCTGGTCGTTGCTGGATAACTTCGAATGGACCCACGGCTACGCCAAGCGCTTCGGTATTGTCGGCGTGGACTTCCCGACCCAACGCCGGATTCTGAAGGACAGCGGCAAATTCTATTCGGACGTCATCCGCTCTCAAGGCGCTCTGCTCGACCCCTAAGGTTCGGCTCCCCGCTCCGCTCCCTGCATCGCTGAACAGCGCGTCGGCTCAGCCGGGCCGGGGGACTTGAAAAAAAAACGCAGATCTCTATATTGTTAGCAGCACCCGATAGTGAGTGCTAACGAAAGCTTTCACTTAGGCAAAGTAAACGTTCAGGAGATTGATTTACCATGAAAATTCGTCCTTTACATGACCGTATCGTAGTTAAGCGCGTCGAAGAAGAGAAGACGACGCCGGGCGGCATCGTCATTCCGGATACGGCAAAGGAGAAACCCATTCGCGGGGAAGTGATTGCCGTTGGCAATGGCAAATTATTGGACAATGGGCAGGTCCGCTCGCTCGACGTGAAGGTTGGCGACAAGGTGTTGTTCGGCAAGTACTCGGGCACTGAAGTGAAAATCGACGGCATCGAATATTTGATGCTGCGCGAAGACGACATCATGGGCGTCATCGAAGGCTGATCGACACAAGCAAGACTTTAGGAGGAAAAAACTGATGGCAGCAAAAGAAGTTCGCTTTTCCGACGATGCCCGCCAGCGCATGCTGGCCGGCGTGAACATTCTGGCCGATGCAGTCAAACAGACGCTCGGGCCAAAAGGACGTAATGTCGTACTCGAGAAAAGCTTCGGCGCGCCTGTCGTGACCAAGGACGGCGTGTCGGTGGCAAAAGAAATCGAGCTGAAAGACAAATTCGAAAACATGGGTGCGCAGATGGTCAAGGAGGTCGCGTCGAAGACTTCCGATGTGGCCGGAGACGGCACCACCACCGCCACCGTGCTGGCGCAGGCGATCGTTCGCGAAGGTCTAAAATCCGTCGCCGCGGGCGCCAATCCGATGGATATCAAGCGCGGAATCGATCAGGCGGTGTTGGCCGTCGTGGAGGAACTGAAGACGCACTCCAAACCCTGCACCGACAGCAAAGCCATCGCTCAGGTCGGCACCATCTCCGCCAACTCCGACGATTCGATCGGCAAGATTATCGCCGATGCGATGGATAAGGTCGGGAAGGAAGGCGTCATCACCGTCGAAGAAGGTTCGGGGCTGGAAAACGAGCTCGAAGTGGTCGAGGGTATGCAGTTCGACCGCGGCTATCTGTCGCCCTATTTCATCAATCAGCAGGAGACGATGAGTGCCGAACTCGAAGACCCCTACATCCTGCTGCACGATAAAAAGATCTCGAACATCCGTGATCTGCTGCCGGCTTTGGAAAAAGTCGCCAAGTCCGGCCGCTCGCTGCTGATCGTCGCCGAAGACGTCGAAGGCGAGGCTCTGGCCACACTGGTCGTCAACAACATGCGCGGCATCATCAAGGTCTGCGCGGTTAAAGCCCCGGGATTCGGCGACCGCCGCAAAGCCATGCTGGAAGACATTGCGGTGTTGACCGGCGGCCGCGTGATTTCCGAGGAACTGGGTCTTAGCCTGGAGAAAATCGATCTGGCCGATCTCGGCAGCGCCAAAAAAGTGCAGATCAATAAGGAAAACACCACCATCGTCGATGGCGCCGGCAAGATCGATGAGATCAAGGCCCGTGTCGAGCAGATCCGCACCCAAATCGAGGAAACCACCAGCGATTACGATCGCGAGAAACTGCAGGAGCGCGTCGCCAAGCTGGCCGGCGGTGTGGCGGTGATCAAGGTCGGAGCGGCGACCGAAGTCGAGATGAAGGAAAAGAAGGCGCGCGTGGAAGACGCACTGCACGCGACTCGTGCAGCGGTCGAAGAAGGCATCGTCGCCGGCGGTGGTGTCGCTTTCATCCGCGCTCAAAAGGTGCTGAAAGACCTGCAGGGCAAGAACCACGACCAAACGGTCGGTATCGCGATCCTGCGCCGTTCGGTCGAGGAACCGCTGCGTCAGATCGTCGCCAACGCGGGTGACGAGCCCTCAGTGGTACTGGCCCGTGTTCAGGAAGGCGAAGGCACCTTCGGCTACAACGCCGCAAGCGGTGAATATGGCGACATGATCCAGATGGGTATTCTGGATCCGACCAAAGTCACCCGCTCCGCGCTGCAGAATGCAGCCTCCGTCGCCGGTCTGATGCTGACGACCGAAGCGATGGTTGCGGAACTGCCGAAAAAGGAAAAACCGATGCCCGGCGGCGCCGGCATGGACGACATGATGTAAGAGAAAGGAGGCATCGCCGAGTGTAAAGCGCTCTGCACCGCCACCGCGCCGGGGAACTTACTCTCCCCGGTGCGTGATCAACAGCTCCCGCTTTCAGTCAACGCGCAACCTCAGCGCTTCGGCTGAAGCGGGAGTTTTCTTTTGATCGCGTTTTTCTCGAAGAGTCCTTTTTGAACTATCGCGCACGAACCTATTGGGCGATACCTTGCTGCGACCGATGAGGCGGCTGATGCGCGATCTTCGCCCAATCGGCGCGCCCGCGCGCCTGGTTGGACGACCGGTGCAGCATCGATACTGTCTGGACCTCGGGGAAGTACCCGCACCACTCGCCTTCACGCTGCGCGGGTTGTGGCCTGCCAGCGGGTCGAAACCGTCGGCACTCTCCTACGTAAATTTCGGGGCTCAACACCTTCAAAGTCGGCTCCACCCGTTACCCTTGCACCTCGCCTGCTTTCGTACCTACGCATCAATCGGCCTGTTGCCACACCGACTGCAAGGCTCGATACCGGGCCCGTGGCTAGCGGTTACCCGGGTGGGATTTCCACCCACTAGAGTACGCGGCATTGCCAAGCCGCAACCGACCCCTTTTTCCTTGGGAGCTCTCCGGAGGTCGCCTGGGCGATGTAAACCACGGCTGACCACCGGCCTCCCGAAATCAGCGTCTTCCAACGCTGACGGACCCGCTTGCCTTCAAAACGGTCGCCACCGCCGGAAAGACACCCCGCACACCCCTCTTTCGCGACTCCAGCGCGGCGAACACCCCATTCCGCTGCGGTGCCCCACTCCCTCCCGGGCTCACCGCTCCCAGCATCCAAAAAGCTATTTTCAGGCCACTACCTCCATCCCGGACCGGG
>JALORT010000119.1 GCA_025458755.1 Methylotetracoccus sp. | reverse complement strand
TGGTGATCGACGAAGCCCAACACCTCCACCCGAGAACCCAAACCGAATTGTTCCGCCCATTTATTGATGCTGGTGACTGCCTCCTTCTCACCCGCGGAGACGCAGGCAGACGCCACTTCGATGCGATCCACGCGTAACGATTTCAGCAAGGCTTGGGCGATGTTCACTTTTTCCGCCGGAGAAAAGGAAACGCCCTGCGTTTGTTCGCCATCCCGTAGGGTGGTGTCCATCAACTGGATGTGGCGCGGCTGGGTCATCGAAGCGAGCGGTGATTTCCGGGGAAGTGGACGGTGAACCGTGTTGAAGGAGAGACCATCGGGCTCGGGTTTTTCTGGCCCGTCCAGCCAGCGTGCACCACGCTGACCACGGAAACGGCAGCGGCCAGAGCCGGTCTCGTCTACCCGAACTCTCGCGAAGAGAAAGCCGAAAAACCGTCTGCTTCGCGAAATTGACCTGGACCGGCAATCATCACTCAAGATCCCGATGAGTGATACGGAAACTCCGACCTCTCCAGCCCCCCGATCTTCGCCGATTGGCCAAACTCGCCGCTCAGCGGCAGTAGTGCGGATCGCAACGCGGGTGAGTGCGGAAACCGCGTATGATAACGCCCGGAGGCAGCCACAGGAATACCGAGTTTTGTTGCCGTCTGCTTGCCCCAATGGGGAGACGTCGTGCCGTTGTCGCGGGACGAGAGTCGGAAAGTTTCCGCACGAAAGGTATGATGAGGCTGCCGCTGGACGCAACGTCCCTTGTCCGGTGAGATCCGAAGCGCCTTCAGCGAGGGAAGGCTCGGGTAGACGAAACGCGCTGGCGACCGGAAATAGGCCTTCCCCTTTGCGCTGTCGAAACGACCATGTGCCCGCGACCGAATCAGAACCCAACCCCCCCCGTTCCCAACCCGGCGAGCGACCGCGAAAGGCTGTTGAGCCTGTCGCTCGGCATCGCCCGCTCAGGGTTTTTTGTGCTCGACTTGCGTACGGATGTGGTCCACGTCGACGCGTCGTTCTGGCGAATGATCGGAGGGGAGTTTGACGGTCCCTCGGGAAGTTTCGAGCAGTTGATTCATCGGGTGCATCCCGATGATCGCGATCTGATGATTGCCGACATTGCTGCCGTCAAGCGGGGGCAATCGCATCGTGCGAAACTCGCGGTGCGCCTGCATCATGGCCGCGGCGACTACCGTTGGGTCGAGTTCGTCGGCGAGCCTCACGAAGCCGATGCCTCCGGCATCCGTTCGATGCTCGTGATCGGCCAGGACATCACGACACGCAGAGCCGCCGAGTTGGCGGCCGCCGAGGCGAATCTGCGGCGGCGGTTGCTGTTCGAACAGTCGACCGATGGCATTGTGCTGCTGGACGCCGCGATGAAAGTCTCCGACGCCAACCGCGCATTCGCCGGAATGTTGGGCTACTCGCTGGCGGAATTGATGGCCTTGCATGTGTGGGATTGGGACGCCCAATGGCCGAATCGGGAAGACTTTCTGCACCGATGGCCGCGGGCTCCGGACAGTCCCGGTACGGTCGAGACGCTTCATCGGCGGAAGGACGGCACTATTTTCTCAGTGGAAGTGTCCTGGCAGCCGACGGAGTGGATGGGTCGTCAGCTGACCTATTGTGTCTGCCGGGACATTACGGAACGGCGACGCGCCGAGGAGGAACGGCTGCGGCTGGTGACCATCGTCGAGGCCAGTAGCGATTTGATCGCCATTTCCGATGCGATCGGCCGGATCACTTATATCAATCGGGCCGGACGGGCCATGCTGGGGATTCCTCGGGATCGGTTGCTCGAAAAAACCTACATCCGTGACTACCACCCGCAGTGGGCCTATGACATCGTGGCGCGAGTCGGGATACCGCATGCTGAGAAGGAGGGTGTGTGGCTGGGCGACACCGCGCTGCGGCGGCAGGATGACTCCGAGTTGCCGGTTTCCCAGCTCATCATTGTCCACAAAAACCGCAGCGGGAATGTCGAGTTCATCTCCACCATAGCGCGGGACATTACGTCGCGCCTGGAGACCGAGAGGCAATTGCGCGAGGCGGACCGCCGCAAGGACGAGTTCTTGGCCATGCTGGCGCACGAATTACGAAACCCGCTGGCACCCATCTGCAACGCGGTGGAGATCCTGAAGGATTCGGGTGATTCCGCCACGATGATCGCGTGGTGCCGCGAAGTCGTGCAGCGCCAGACGGAGCACCTGTGCCGGCTGGTGGACGACCTGCTGGAAGTATCCCGGATCAGCCGGGGCAAGATCGTGTTGAAAAGGCGGCCGACCGACGTCGTTGACGTGTTGCAACGCGCCGTCGAGACGAATCGTCCGGTGATCCATGCGCGACGCATCGAACTCTCCGTGCAGTCACCGGCTGAGCCCTTGTGGGTCGACGGCGACATCGTCCGCCTGGTCCAGGTCGTGTCCAATTTGCTGAACAACGCGGCCAAATACACCCGAACCGGTGGCGAGGTCCGTCTGAGTGCGGCCCGTGACGGCGACCGCGTGATCATCCGCGTCACCGATACCGGGCAAGGCATCGATCCTCCCGCGCTGCCCCATCTGTTCGACCTTTTCTATCAGGCGGACCAAACGCTCGACCGTTCGCGCGGTGGGTTGGGCATCGGTCTGTCGCTGGTGAAGAATCTGGTCGAGCTGCACGGGGGACGGGTGCAGGCGTACAGCGAGGGGCGGGATCGGGGAAGTGAGTTCGTGGTCTCACTGCCGCTGCTGACCGACCCCGCGGCGCAGCCCAGTTCTGACGAGATCGAAGCCACTCGGGCGGCGGCGAAATCCCGCATCCTGATCGTGGACGACAATCGGGATTCGGCCGAAAGCATGGCGGTTCTGTTGCGCCAGTGGGGACACGATGTGCTGACCGCACACGACGGCCATGAAGGATTGAAGCGGGCGTTCTCGGTGCGTCCCGATGCGCTGCTGCTCGACATCGGGTTGCCTGGACTCAACGGCTACGAAGTCTGTCGTCAAGCGCGCCTGGGCGGGTTGGACACGGCGCTGATCATTGCAGTCACGGGCTACGCCGACCAGGGGAGCCTGCAGCAGTCTCGGGAAGCGGGCTTCGACGCGCATCTGGCCAAGCCGGTCCGGTTGTCACTGCTGCAGGAACTGCTCGCGGATCATCGGCCGCTCACTGCGCCAGCGAACCCTGAAGCCGGATGATCCAAGGTTCCCGGGTCAGCGGGTCGACATCGAAGGCCAGACCTTCCTTCTTGTGCAACAAGCCTTCGTCTCCCGAGGCATTCGGGTTGAGCTGTCGTTTCTCGACGAAATCCACCATGCGCCCGGTGTGATAAATCGCCAACACGCGATTGCCCACGTTACTCGGATAAACCTGGTACGCTACGTTGGTCTCAACGAAGGCGGGATTCCGTTCGATCAATGCTTCGAGCTCGGCGGGATCGTTGCGCGCCAGCGCGGTCAGGATCGAATCATCGCGACTGCGGATCTGGCATTTCCAGTACTCCGCCAGCGTACCGAATCGTTGATGCGCCTGCAGCGATCGGACTTCCTGGTCGGAAAATGGAAAGCTCTCGGCGACCAGATAATGCCGGTCCTTTGCACCGTCGTTGGCGAACAGCGAAATCTTGTCCAAGGACGGGTCTTCCAGTGCGTAAAAAAAAGATTCCGGCGCCCGGATGTGTTTGTAAACCGTAACGACCCAAGGCAGCGCCCGGCCGGTTTTCTCGTAGCGGTCTTTGACGCTGCCGATCACGGTCGATCGCACCAATTCTTCCTCACGTCCCTTTGGTTTTACGATAAACGCGTCGACCGCGATGATCTGCGTGTGGAAACCGGCTTGCTTGAATTGCTTGACGATCCCCGAGTAGCGCGGGCTGTACGGAATTCCGGTGCCGTCGTACAGCAGATGGATGCCTAAAGCTTTGGCCTGGTCGGCCACCAAGTCCCGGAGACGGTTGGCGAACGGTTCGACATAGACGTAATCGTCACTGTGGTGGTTGGCGGCAGTGAGCACCTTGTAGAGGTCGCTTTTCTTGCGAAACTCATCCAGCGATGCGATGACGAAATTATCGCCGCATTGCGCCTTCGCCAGCTCTTCGACCGCGGTCTTGCCCGAGCCGGCCCCGCCCATGCACATGAACAGTCGAGGCCGGGCGACCGGCGTCTTGCCCCGGAAGATCTCATCCTTGGCCTGTTCGATGATCGTCATGATTCTGGCGAGATGCTCATAGGCGATCTCGACGCTGCGCTCCAGTCTTCGGTCTCCGTCGGCGGCGATCAGTAACCGCTGTTTCAGTTGCTCGTTATTGGCGAGCGCGGAGATCGACGCCTTTTCCCCCTCGCACTGGCGGAGCAGTTCGATCAACTCGGTATGGCTTTGTGAGCGGAGGCCGGTCAGCATGTTGACGTCGAGACAGAACAGGGGGGCCACCCCGTGCTGTTGGACCGGAATGCCGTCGATGTGGTTTTTCCCGGGCGCACGCAGTTCCTCCGTCCCCGGCAGGTGGCCGATGATGTGCTCCGAAACGCTGAGCGGGAAGTCGGCGAGATGTTTGCCCGCTTCGAACAACTCCTCCCGGATGCTCTCCAGAGGCACCAGCGCGCCGTTGACGGCGACCAGACACATGGTGCCGTCTTCCATGCGGTGTGAGAGGAACGGGATGCCGGACACGAATTTCTTGTTTTCCGGCCATTTCCCGTAGCCGTTGGGCGCATTCTGCAGGGTCTTGGTGCGGCTCGGATCCAGTGCGCGCCGGAATGCGGCGATGACGTCATCGATCGGACTGGCCGGGTCGTGCAACGTGGCCGCATCGGTCGCATCGAGCCGGCGAAAGTCGATCCCGTGCTCGTAGACGGCCTTGAACGCCGGAAGCCGGCTCAGCGCGGTCATGAAGAAATCGAGCGAAATCCGATTCCCGTAGGCAAACGGCCGGATGTTTCTCATCTTCGAATAAAAACCGGCCAAACGTTCGGCGATATCCTCCGTCTTGATCACGAACCCGTTGTTGTCGAACAGCGCGGTATCTTTGTTCTTCTCGTCATCCAGCACCAGCCGGCCGATGGTCTTGCGGAGCTCCTTCCGTTTTGCGGCATCCGGCATAGCGCCGGGACGATGGCTGACAGTCGCCTGCTCCTTCCAGTGATGGAACATTTCGCGATGGATGCGCGAGAACAAACCGGTCAGGTACGTGACCCGCTTGGTCTGGTCGTGGGAGATCGTGGCTTCCGTTTCGTGCTGCAGCGTCGGCAGCAGCTTGATGCCTTGGCAAATGGCCAGCGCGGTTCGCAATTGCCTGAGTTGCTCATTTCCCGGAACTACTATTGGAGTCTCGTCGTGATTCATGAGCCCTTCTTGGTTTCCGGTTTTTGAACGAGGGAGCCCGTGGCGCGGGGCCAGGGTGCGGCAGCGACCGATATTATAACGAAGTCGCCTCGCGGGGCTGCGCCCACGGCCTCTGCGGCGGCGGGTGCGGGATCGGTATCGGTATCGGTATCGGTATCGGTATCGGTATCGGTATCGGTATCGGTATCGGTATCGGTATCGGCCGTCGCCGGTACGCTCGATCAGCGACTTACCGCGGCGAGTTTGCTAGCATAATGGCCCCCTGTGACAGGGGTCATGGATCGGCACTTGCTCCTCCGGCGGATCCCTGCCAAGGCCAGGCTCTCGGCAGACCTCGGCCGGTCCGTGTTCTGCAGCGCAACCAACAAAAATAGGCAGAGGATGTAACATGGCTAGACCACTCATTCAGTTGGCACTGGATTCCCTGGATGCCAACCACACTCTCAATCTCGCCAGTGCGACAGCGCCTTACGTCGACATCTTCGAGATCGGGACGCCCTGCATCAAGCACAACGGGGTCGAACTGGTCAAAGAGATGAAGCGGAGGTTTCCGGACAAGCTGGTGCTGGTCGATCTGAAGACCATGGATGCCGGCGAGTACGAAGCCGCGCCGTTCTACGCGGCGGGTGCCGATATCTGTACCGTGCTGGGCGTTTCCGGTTTACCGACCATCCAAGGCGTGATCAAAGCGGCCAATGCCCACAATGCGGAGGTCCAGGTCGATTTGATCAATGTGCCGGACAAAGTCGGCTGCGCGAGGGATTCGGCAAAGGCGGGGGCGCATATCATCGGCGTGCACACCGGGCTCGATGCGCAGGCTGCCGGCCACACGCCGTTTGCGGATCTGCAAGCCATCGCCAAGCAGAGCTTGCCGGTCCGAATCTCGGTGGCCGGCGGGATCAACCAGGCTACTGCGACCCAGGTGGCGAAGGCAGGCGCGAATATCGTCGTGGTCGGCGCCGCGATCTATGGTGCGCCTTCTCCGGCAGCCGCCGCGAAGGAAATCCGCGAACTGCTCGACTCCAATCACCACCAGTTCATCATGGGCAAGATTGCCGGCGTGCTCGGTGCCACCGACAAGTCCTACGATACGCGGCTGACCCGGCTGCTCGATCAGTCGCGACGCATCTTCGTGGCCGGGGCAGGCCGCTCGGGTCTGATCGGCCGGTTCTTCGCGATGCGGCTGATGCATGGCGGATATCAGGCGTTCATCGTCGGTGAGATCGTCACGCCGAGCATTCAGAAGGGTGACCTGTTGATCGTGATCTC
>JALORT010000118.1:6674-9222 GCA_025458755.1 Methylotetracoccus sp. | reverse complement strand
AACGCAACTGCCGTACCGGGATGGATCGTTCCACCACATATTCGTCATTTTGGTGCTGCATCACTTGAATCGGCACAACAAACGCCGCGTGCTCAATGAAATAGTCCGAGTGCTGAGGCTCGGCGGGGCATTGCACATGATCGATTTCGGCAGTCCTGCGAATCTGCCGGCTTACCCGATTTCTTTCGTGACACGCTGGTTCGAAGAAATCGACGACCACATTAACGGCCTGTTGCCCGCATTCATCAGGGATGCTGGTTTCCGGTCGGTGGTGGAGACGGCACGCTACGCGACCGTATCGGGGACTTTTTGCTCGTACCCTGCATGCAAATTAGACGGCGTTCGGTAAAGGCCAGCGCAAAATTCGTGACCGATCTAGGGTCTCTCGATACACGTAGGCGGCTGTGGTGCCGTTCTATCTTGGCGAGTTTTCGCTGGCGATGAGCCCGGGGTCGTTCTCTTGGCCCGATCACCTCACCGCCGCGGTGCAGGAGATGGAGCAAAGGGGCATCGCGTGGTCGGCTTGGAACTTCAAGATCGTGCCTTCGAATCCAGCCTGGCGACGAACGCACTGGGCCTGGTACCGCAACGAGCGGCCGGTCGATCCGCTCGATGTGTGGCGCGACTATCTCGACACGCTGCTGCGCAAGACAGACGCCTTCACGACCGACGAGCTTCAAGAAGATCCGGCGTAGCAGGCAGTAACGGCGGGTAGGTAACCAGGTGCGCGATCCTGCAGCCAGGAGTTCCCGTACGCCCGGCGCGACCTTGGGCCTGTCACACGTGAGGGAAGATCGCCCACTTCCCCACACAGTCAATTCATTTCAACCACACCGCTTACAGAGGACGCATACGTGGAAACCATCACACTCGAATTTGGCGAAGAGGGAAAAAAGATCGCAGAATCGCTCTCGGCGTTTGTACGCGTGGACGACTCGATTTTTGCGGGGGGCGACGAAGGGGTAAACCTGGCGCGGCTCGAGGAGCGTGACGGCGGCAAACGCTTCGAGCTCGAGAAGCTGATCGAACTGAGCGAGTGGTTCGATCTGCCGATACCGCCGCCTGCAGATCGGACCAAGGCGAAAGAGATTGATCTCGAGGGCATGGATTTCGACCGCAGGAGCCAACTTTTGTGGTTGGTTGGTTCGCACAGTCTCAAGCGCGGCAAGGCAGAGCAAGAGCTCAAACCCGCAAAAAACCTGAAAGAGTTGAGCGAGGTGAAATCTGATGCCAATCGGTTCTTCCTCGGCTGCGTGAAGCTACACAAGGAAGGTGGAACGTTTCGCCTCTCGCCGGATGGGCCGGATGCGGAGGACGACCGCGCGGCGCAACTGGTGGGCGATGCAACCACGAGCGAGTTGCTGGAAGAAATTCGGCGCGACAAGCTATTCGCGCGCTTTTGCGCGAAGGACGGGATTCCCGGCAAGGACAACGGTGTCGACATCGAGGGGCTAGCGTGCGCGCCGGATGGACGAGTGCTCGTTGGCATGCGCGGACCGGTGTTGCGAGGGATTGCGGTCCTGCTCGAACTCGCGCCGCGTCGAGTTGATTCGCCCGGCACGAAGGCTGACCGGTTGCAGTTGACGTCGATTGGCCCCGATGGTCGGAAATATCGTCGCCATTTTCTCGATCTGGCGGGCCATGGTATCCGCGATCTCTGTTGGGATGGCGACGACCTTCTCATTCTTGCCGGACCGACCATGGGTCTCGATGCGCCACCGCTGGTTTTTCGCTGGAAGGCAGCCAAAGCTGCGTTTGGAAAGGCGAGTAGCGACGAGGAGCAGTTTTTCTGGCGTTCAGAAGATGCGCTCGTGCTGGTGCCGCTCGGCGCGACTGGACAGCCGGATGTACCCGGCAAAGATCACGCCGAGGCAATCACGTGGCTTGACCCGCAGCGGTTGGCGATCGGGTACGACTCACCGAATAAGAAGGATGAGAATCCGCGTTTCGACGAGAGCACAGGCACCGTCGCGGTGGATATCGTGAAGCTCTAGCTCTCTTGCTCATAGAGGTTCCAAAGCTGCGTCGCTCTTGCCCGACGCCGTCAGCTTCGGCAAATGCAGAGAGCCACTTCTTGAGCACAAGGAAGACGCGCGTAGCGAGCGCGTGTGACCTTCCGTATGGAGGCAAAGAATCTTTCGGTGCCCATTCCCCCCCCGAAGGAACGGACAAACACCCGAAACAAGCCTAATGTGCCCAGAGAACGAGTTCGAACCGGGTCCCTTTCCCTCCACCATTCGTGATCCTGCGAACCGTTTTCAGATCCTATCGGACCCCCTCTGAACCCCCAGTGTTTGCGCGGTTCCGTGCATTGGTCTCTTGACCGTCGCTTCCTGCTTTGGTCCGCTTCCAGCCCGATTTCGACTAGTTTCTCTCTCTAGTTCTCAGTTTGTCTCTTGACCATTCAAGAGACCGAGCCCAGCATTTATGCGGGTTCTAGCGCGGCTGGTTCGACAAGTTGGATGGTCGGGCACTTGCACCGGACGACGAACCTTGCGGCATATTGTGCGGAATGCCGCTCACCGGTCGAAAAATTGTTCCGGTTCAG
>JALORT010000118.1:0-6640 GCA_025458755.1 Methylotetracoccus sp. | reverse complement strand
TCACTTGCCCGAAATGCCAAGTGTAAGCTGATGCCGCAATCGGGAGCGCAGCTGACGCTGGTGGCTGTCATTTCCACAGCTTAGCAACGTATTGTAGATGGGTTGGAACTCGACTCCGGGGCGGCAGGAACGGCGCCGAGCTGTTGTGCCAAACGCAAGATACCTGCGAGTAGCCGGGCCGACTTAACCTTTCGGCCTTCAAACCGGTCGGTGACCATGCCCGAGGTCCGCCAAAACCCGCCGGTCACCAAGCTCCCGTGAATGGCCGAAGTGTTCCAATGCCCGTCGTCGATCCGGCCAGCTCACTTTGCGTTTGGAAGCTAACCCAAGGGTCGGATGGGGTCATCGACCGGTTTGACTTCGAGTTGCCCGGCGCCGCCGAGCGCCTTGTACAGGGCGATCAGGTTGGTCGTGGTCTGGGCCTGGGATTGGGCCAGTGCCAGCTGTTCCGCATAAACGGCACGCTGGGCATCAAGTACCTCCAGAAAGGTCGCAAGGCCTTCCCGGTATCGCAGATCCGCTTGCTCCAGGGCTTTTTCCAGATGGATCACCGAGCGAGCCAGGTTTGCTCGCCGCTGCTCCTCCGTGAGGAACTGCTTCATTGCCGTTTCGGTCTCGTGGAGCGCTTCGAGCACGACCTTCTCATAGTTGATGTAGGCCTGCTGCTGCCGGGCATCGGCCAGATCGATGCCGGCCCGGATGCGCCCGAAATTGAAAAGGGGCTGGGTGATTGAACTCCCGCTGGCCCAGGCGAACGAGGAAGATCGGAGCAGGTTCTCCAGATCGGAGTTGTGCAAACCCAAGAAGGCGGCGACCGAAATCTTCGGGAACAACTCGGCGAAAGCAGCGCCTTGGGTGGCGGTCGCTGCCGCCAAGTTTCGTTCCGCTCTGCGAACGTCCGGGCGGTAGCGCAAGGTCTCGGCCGGTGTTGTCAGAAGTCCGCGCACATCGGAGCTCGGCACCTCGCTTGGCTCCGCGAGCTTGGTATCGAGGCCGCCTGGCTTCGCGCCGATCAGGATCTCGATCCGATGCTGCGCCGATGCCAATTGGCCTTCCAGTGCAGGGATCCGGGCGGCGGTGGCCGCGACCTGAGACTGCGCTCGTTCGGTCTCGTAGTAGGCGGCTAAACCCTCCCGGTAGAGCTGCTCGGTCAGTGCCAAGGTCTTTTGCTGGGCGGCGAGGTTGGCGCGGGTGATGCACTGTTGATTCTGCAGGCTCCGGTACTCGGTATAGTTGCGAGCGAGTTCCGAGGAGAGGATCACCCATGCTTCGCGATAGTCCTCGGTGGCAGCGTCGGTCTGGGCCGTGGCGGCTTCGAGCTTGCGGCGAAGCCGGCCGAACGCATCGATTTCCCAGACAGCATCGAAGCCAGTCAAAAAGAAATTGAACGGCTGGGAAGCTTGGCCTCCGAACGGCAGCAGGTTGTCCACGCGTGCTGCGACCGCATCCGCGGAAATGCGCGGGAAAAGGTCGGCCCGATTGGCGCGGCGCTCGGCACGGGCCTGTTCGATCCGGCTATAGGCGATCTTCAGGTCGAGGTTGCCGGAACCGGCCTGCGCCATTAGCCGGTTGAGCTTCGGATCGTTGAAGGTCGTCCACCAGGTCTTCAGTGTCCGTTCGGAAACCGGCCTCAGTGCGGCGGCGGGGTCGCGTGCGGCTTTCCAGCGCTCGGGCGGCATGGGATCGGGCGCCCGGTAGTCGGGACCCACCGTGCACCCCGGCAGGCTGGAGAACAGAGCGAGGGCGATCGCTGTAGCCCGCATGCCGATGTGCCGGGGAAGCGGGTCCGGCCGATCATGGCACTCGTACCATAACCGGTTTCCCCCGCTCCGGCCCGCTCCTACGCGCGGGAGAGGGAGCGACAGGGTGTCGCTAGGCGATGCTTTCAGGGACATGGTCATCGCAGTGCTCACTGCAGTTTCCCCCGTACGAAGAATGTCGCTGCCGACAAGGTGACGACGGCGATGACCGCCATGGGCCAGGCATGGGCAAAGATTTCAGACGGCGGGAGGGCCTTTAGAAAGCTGCCCTGAAGGATGATCAGATAGTGCTTGAGAGGAATGGCTTGGGCGAGCCATTGCAACACCCTGGGCATATTTTCGACGGGCGTGGCAAACCCCGACATCAGCACCGCGGGGACCCCCACGGTGAAGGTGCCGAGGATGGCTTGCTGCTGGGTGCTGCAAACCGACGAGATCATCAACCCGATGCCGACGATGGAGACGATGAACAACAGCAGGCTGGCGAGGAGCAGCGGGAACGAGCCGGTGAACGGGATGCGAAAGCCGAAGATGCCGGCCGTAGCCATGAACAGACCCAAAGTCGTACCGATGAGCAACGCGGGAACGATTTTCGCAACGATAATTTCAGTCGGCGTGCACGGCGACACCAGCAGTTGATCGAACGTCCCCAGCTCGCGCTCCCGCGCGATGGACAGCGAGGTCACGAGCAGGGTCACAAACATCACTAGAATTCCGCCAAGGCTGGGAACGATGAACCATCGGTAAATGAGGTTTGGGTTGAACCAATGGCGGACCGCGAGGCTTTCGCGGATCGCTCCCGGTTGACCTGAGAGCTCGGCGTTCAACCCGCCCATGATCGTGTTCAGGTAACCGAGCAGGATCTGCGCGCCGTTGGCACGGCGTCCGTCGAAGATGACTTGCACCTTGGCCGGGCGAAGGGCGCCGATTTCGCCGGAAAAGCTTTCTGCTATGACGATGGCCGCGATGACCTCCCGCCGATCGATCATGCCACGGATCTCGTCGGAGCTGCGGGCCTGGCGCAGTCGGTGCACAAAGCTGGCCGCGCCCAATCGAGCAACCAGTTCATACCCCCATCGACCGGCGTCGCGGTTATACACGGCGATGTCGACGTTCGTCAGGTCCAGCGTGGCGGCGAAGGAGAAAATCAGCAACTGAAACACAGGCGGTCCGATCAGCACGAAGCGGGCCTTCGGATCGCGCAACACGCTCAAGAGTTCCTTGCGGATCTGGGCTGTCAAGCGCGGTGATCGCCAGTTCAATGTCAACCGTCCAGAGTCTTGTGGCTCTTGGCCCGGACCAGTGCGAACAGAACCAGCCCGATGGCCACCAGCGCCGCCGCGTTGGGCAACAACAAGGCCCACACGTCTCCCGCAAGAAATACGGTTTGCAACGACGAGACGAAGTAGCGCGCGGGGACCACGTAGGTGAATGCGCGAATGGGCGCCGGCATGGAATCAATTTCGAACAGGAATCCCGACAGGAGAAAGGCGGGAAGGAATCCGGAAAACACGGCCACTTGCGCGGCGATGAATTGGTTCTTGGCCACCGTTGAAATCAGCAGCCCCTGACCGAGCGCGGGGAACAAGAATGCGGAGGACAGCGCGATCAAGGTCAGCCACGAGCCACGCAATGGCACCCCGAAAACGGTCACCGCCACTAAGGTGGCAAAAAACGTGGCGCTGAGTCCCAACGCAAAATAGGGCAATAGTTTGCCGACAATGATTTCGGCCACCGTTGCCGGCGTGGACATGATCGCCTCCATAGTGCCGCGCTCCCATTCCCGCGCGACGACGAGGGCGGTCAGCAGGGTACCGATGATGGTCATGACCACCGCGATGGCACCGGGCACCAGGAACCGGCGACTCTCGATCTCCGGGTTGAACCAGAACCGGGGCTCCAACGACAAGGTGCCGACGCGCGGAGACCGCCTCGATGCCTGCCACCCCGTCAGGACCCCTCGGGCGTAAGCGGCGACGAAGCTGGCCGTATTGGGCTGCGTGCCATCGGTGACCACCTGCGCCAATGGCTGGGGTACATGAGATGCCAGCCGTTGCTCGAAATCCTGAGGAATGACGACGATGCCGCGCAATCGGCCACCCAGCAAGTCGCCGACAACTTCTCGTCGATCCCGCGCGGGGGTCACCGCGAAGTACCGGGTGGCGGCGAAGGCGGCCGCCAGCGATTGCGCCTCGGCGCCGTCGGATTCCATCACCAACCCGATGGGGACCTGCTTGATGTCCAGCGAAACCGCGTAGGCGAAAAGAAACAGCATCACGATGGGCAGCACGAACGCGATCAAAATGACCGAGGGATCACGGATGATCTGGAGCGATTCCTTCCGGGACAGGGCCAAGACCCGCCGGAGATCGAGATCCGAACGCCGCGCCCCGACGCTCATGCGACAGCCCGCGGGGGCGCAGCGGCATACGCCGCGTCAACGGATTCGATGAGGTGAATGAAGGCCTCCTCCATGGAAGGCTGCTCTCGGCCGCCGGTGGCGGCTTTCCCTTTCAGCGCATCCGGGGCATCCAGCGCGATCATTTTGGCCTGATACATCAAGGCGACCCGATCGCAATATTCGGCTTCATCCATGAAATGCGTGGTCACCAGGACGGTCACGCCCTTGCGCACCATGCCATTGATATGCGTCCAGAATTCCCGCCGGGTAATGGGGTCGACGCCGGAGGTCGGCTCATCGAGAAACAAAACCGGCGGCTGATGCATCACCGCGCAAGCCAGTGCCAACCGCTGTTTGTAGCCCAGGGGCAAATCCTCCGGGGACGTCTTGAGATACCCCTGCAAATGGAAGATTTCGATCATCTCGGCGATCCGGGTGCGTTTTGCCGCCCCCGTCAAGCCGTAGACCCCCGCAGAAAACTCCAGGTTTTGTTGCACCGACAACAGGCCGTACAGCGAGAATTTCTGCGCCATATAGCCCAGTTGACTCTTGGCGTCGCTCGTCGCGGTCCTCAGGTTCAAGCCGGCCACCAGAGCTTCGCCGGCGGTCGGCTTGAGCAGTCCGCACAGCATCTTGAAGGTGGTGGACTTGCCCGCGCCATTGGGGCCGAGCAGCCCGAAAATCTCGCCTTTCTCGACCTGGAAGCTCACGTGGTCGGCTGCGACGAAATCGCCGAACCGGCGAGTGAGTTCGCGGCACTCGACAGCGAGATCGCTCCTCAGGGTGACGGGGGCCATGCTTTCGGCCAGCGCGGAGGTCCCGCCCGGCCCGCCGCCGAGCAAGTCGATGAATCCGTCCTCGAAGCGCGGAGCGACGGGAACGATCTCCGCACCGACCTCATTCGCCAAGCCGTCGATCTCATCACGGCCGGCCCCTTGGCGCAGTACCACGCGTACCGAACTGCCCTGAATCACTCCATCGCAGATGGATGCCAGATTCAATGCCCTCGACAGCACGACGCGGCGATCCTGCTTCGGGTGCGACAGGCTGAGACTCCGCTGGGTGAGGGTCGCAGTCAACTCGCCGGGCGGGCCGGCGAATTCGGCTTGGCCCTCGTTGAGAAGGATGACGGTGTCGCAGCGCTCCGCTTCGTCGAGATAAGCCGTCGCCCACACCACGGCGACACCTTCCGCGGTCTGCGCATGGACCATGCGCCATAAATCCTGCCGGCTGACCGGATCGACGCCGACTCCCGGTTCGTCGAGAAGGAGTAGCCTTGGGCTCGAGATCAGGGCGCAGGCCAGACCGAGCTTTTGCTTCATGCCGCCGGAAAGGCGGCCGGCCAGGCGCGCCGTGAACGGGCCGAGCCGCGTAAACGTCAACAGCCGATCGAAGTGTTCCTTCAGTGCATCTGATTCGAGGCCTCGCAACTGCGCGTAAAGGTCCAGGTTTTCCATGACAGACAGATCTTCGTAAAGACCGAAGCGTTGGGGCATATAACCGGCCAGTTCCGAAATGCGTTCGGCGTTCCGCACGGTGTCGAAGCCCAGCACCCGGACGGTGCCGCTGCTGGGCGTCAGCAAACCGGCCATCAGGCGCATCAAGGTTGTTTTGCCGGCGCCGTCCGGGCCGACCAGACCGGTCAGACGGCCCGGGTAGATATTTGTCGTCAGACTTCGTAGCGCTTCGGTGTGGCCGAAGCGCTTCGTCAATCCGGCGATCTCGACGGCTGCGACTCGCGCTGTTTCGGGGTGAGGCACGGTCGCGCTCATTTCACTGGGCGGCCATGTCGGGAACCACTTGAACCGTGACCGGCATGCCCTGGCGCAAGCCCTCGTCCGCGTTGGCGACCACGATGCGTAAGCGGTACACCAAATCCGTTCTGAGTTCGGTGGTTTCGACGGATTTGGGCGTGAACTCGGCCCGCGGCGACACAAAACCGATTTGGCCCTGATAAACCTTGTCCGACGAGTCGGAACGGACCGTTACTTTGGCTCCCGGCACCACTTGCCCGAGATACTGCTCGCTCACATAAGCGCGGACATAGACCGGATCGCGCAGCGATAGCGTGCAGACGGGCGCACTGGCATTGACCATGCTGCCGGGTTCGCGAACCCGCGTCATGACGACGGCGTGGGCGGGGGCCACGAGGCGGGTGTCGGCCAGCGCCGTTTCGGCTTGGGCCAGGGCCGCGCGGGTGCCGGCTAACTGGGCTTCGGCGGCGGTAATGTCCTCACGGCGCGATCCTTCTTGTCTCAGGGCCAATGCCTCTTTCGCCGCGGCCAGTTGCGCGGCCGCTTGATCGCGTGTCGAGCGGGCCAGATCGAAGTTCTTCTCGGTGGTGGCTCCGGATGTCACCACGGCGCTCTGCCGCCTCAGCTCGCTGGCGGCGTAACTGAGAGCGGCCTCGGCCTGGCGCATCGATTGCCGTGCCTCAGCGATCTCCTGGGGGCGATAGCCTCGCCGCAGCTTTTCCAGT
>JALORT010000509.1:2128-2724 GCA_025458755.1 Methylotetracoccus sp. | reverse complement strand
CGTCGTGTTTCTTTCTCCTTCGGCGGCCGGCCAAACGGCGGGAGTGCCGATCGAAGCCCAATCCGGGCGCGTCAACCGCCGGCCGTTGCTGGAGCAGGCCGCCCGTCTGCGAGGGGACGGCCGTTTGCTGAAGAAAGAAGTCGTGGGCGAGCAACTCAAAACACCGCAGCCGGGCCCGCTGCAACTTCCGAAGGCGCGGACCAAGCCGCTGCGCGGGCGCGACGTGGCCGAACGCGCGCGCCAGGGCTATGTGCGGGTGGGCTGGTACTACCTTTGTCAACGCTGCGACGACTGGCACTTGGAGGCCGCCGGGGGATATGCGATTGCGGCGGACGCGGTCGTGACGTGTCACCACTGCGTCGAGCCTGAGACTTCGATGCGGGAGGCGTATCTGATTGCGGTTGACCCGCAGGACACCGTGCTGCCGGTCAAAGCGGTGCTGGCCAAGAGCCAGACGATGGATGCTGTCATCCTGCGCGTCGAGGGAGGGCGCTTCGCTCCGCTGCCCCTGAACGATGACGTGGCTCCCGGAGACACCGCGTATTGTTTCAGCGAACCCCTGGGGCAATCGGGGTACTTCAGCGTCGGCAGCGTGA
>JALORT010000509.1:0-2091 GCA_025458755.1 Methylotetracoccus sp. | reverse complement strand
GGTTCCGTGGACGAACTCAAGTCTCTGCGCCTGAACGTCAGCACCGACTGGGCCCCAGGCAGCAGCGGGGCGGCCGTTTTGGACCAATGCGGCAACGCCATCGGCCATGTTTCAACGATTGCGCCGTTATCCGAGTCATCCAGGGCGCCGCGCCGCGCGCCGCGCGCCCCGGTGGAGACGCCCAAGACCCCCGTGGAGAAGCCGGACGCGCGCAACGAATCCCCAGCGCCCAAGCCAGACCCGGGCAGCGGAACTCCGGCGCCCCGGGCCCAGCCGAGCGACCGCTTCGGCGGCGCCGTGCTGATCACCCTGCATGAGGCCGTGCCTGCGCGCGGCGTGTTGGCGCTGGCCCGGACGCTGCCCGGAGCGGCCTCGAGGAAACCCATGCGTCCCGCCGTGTTCGACCGCCGCTGAAACGCCCGTTGGCTTCGTCCTCACGCAAGTGCATGCCCATTGGATTCACTGGACGTGCGGAGCCGGCAAAACCAGGGCAGCGAGATTGCAGACAGGAAAATGTGGTCCCCTCCATCTTCCTGTCTTGAATGTTCCTGTCCTGGTTTGGCGAAAGGAGTCTGGTTCTGGCGTCGCCGGGTTGGGATTTTCCGTTTTCTCTTTAAGCAGCGCGTTCTTACAGTACGGATGTGAGTCGTGATTACGTGCTGAAGCCGTTTCGCCCGCCGGTCAATCTGCAAATTGACTACGCGCGAGAACTGAATGCTCAGCAGCACGCGGCAGTGACGGCGCCCCCCGGACCGGCGTTGGTGATCGCCGGCGCGGGCGCCGGCAAAACCCGCACGTTGATCTACCGAGTGGCCTATCTCCTGGAGCAAGGCATCTCCCCCTTCTCCATCATCGCGTTGACGTTTACGAACAAAGCCGCCGAAGAGATGAAAAAGCGGCTGGCCCGACTGACCGGCGATGCCTCGGTTTGGATGGGGACCTTCCACGGTTATTGTGCAAGATTCCTGCGTCACTACGGTCGGACCGTCGGTTTGTCCGATAACTTTTCCATCTACGACGCCGACGACTCCAAAGCGGCTATTGAGCAAGCGATCTTGTTGTCCGGAGTGTCGCTGACCCACCTCAAGATCGGTGACATCATTCGAGGTATCGGCAAGCTCAAGAATCGAGCCATCACGCCGGAAATGCTACAGGATACGGGCCGTTCCGCTCTCGATCATGCGATTCAAAAAGTCTATGGTGTCTACCAAAAACTGCTGCTCCAGAACAACGCGGTCGACTTCGACGATCTGCTGATGCATACCGCGACGATTTTGCGAACGAACGAGGATCTTCGCGCGGACCTCGATGCGAAACATCGTTACATCCTCGTCGACGAATACCAGGATACGAACCTTGCCCAATACCTCATCGTGCGTGGACTGTCGCTCGATCACCCAAATATCAATGTGACCGGAGATCCCGACCAATCGATCTACGGCTGGCGCGGGGCAGACATCAGCAACATACTTAATTTTGAAAGGGACTATCCGGGAGTCAAAGTTGTCCGTCTGGAACAGAATTATCGAAGCACGCCTGAGATTCTGTCGGTGGCAGATACGCTGATCGCGAACAACACGCGCCGCAAAGCGAAACGGCTGATTCCGACTCGGCCTTCGGGATCCAAAGTGTCTCTCCGCACGTACAACGATGCCCGCGAAGAGGCCGACACGATCGCAGACCAGATCGCGGCCGCGACGCTGGAAGGAATTGCGAACGCTCGCGATTTTGCCATTCTCTATCGGACGAACCAGCAATCGCGATTGCTCGAACAAGCCCTCCTGCGGCGGAAGCTCAATTATCAATTGATCGGCGGATTCCGTTTTTACCACCGTCAGGAGATTCGCGATCTGCTCGCATACCTTCGATTGGTCAACAACCCAACCGATGACATCTCGTTTCAACGCATTGTCAATGTCCCTCCTCGAGGCTTGGGGGAAAAGTCCCTGGCTCAAGTAACCGAGCTGGCACGCAGTCGCGAGATCCCGATGCTCGTGGCTCTCCGCGCCGCGATCGACCGAGGCATGCTGAGTCGCAAGGCTCAGACCGGGGCCAAACAGTTCCTCGATCTGTACGACAAGCTGGTGGATT
>JALORT010000117.1 GCA_025458755.1 Methylotetracoccus sp. | reverse complement strand
ACCCCGGTGCCCGGCCTGATCAATGCCGGAATCTGGTAGCACAGGGACTTGCCGCCCCCGGTCGGCATCAGCACCAGCGCATCGCCGCCACCGACCAGCCGGTCGATGATCTCGGCCTGGAGACCCCGAAAGCCATCGTAGCCGAATGTGGTGCGGAGGACTTGCAGCGGAGTGAGGGACATATCAACAGGAACAAACACATGCTATGGGCTGAACGATATGAAGCGGCACAGTGTAGGCAAGTGCGTCCGGGCATGGCACCCGATCCACCGCAATCAGTGAACCTGGCCGCCCCAAATCAAGCGTCTTCGATTTCCGCCCACAAACCGGCGAGATGTAAAACCAAGTCGTCGAACGGAGCGACCTGCACGGCGTCATTGTCCTTGAACAAACCGATCACCAGCCAACGACCGTCCTGCAGCGCGAATGCCTCCAGCGTGTGCTCCAGCGGGTCGACCAGCCAGAGATGCGCCAGACCGTAACGCGCGTAAATGGGCATCTTGACCACCCGGTCCTTTTTCGCCGTGCCCGGCGAGAGGATTTCGCAAGCCCAATCCGGAACCACCTCGAACCGGTGGCCCCCGGGTATTCGAGGCAAACGCTCACGCCGCCAGCCGGCGATATCGGGCACGCAGACCTCCACATCGCGGACGAAATGGACTTCCGGCTCAGCGATGATCCGCCAGCCGCCGGGTCCGCCGTTGCCGCGATGGAACCGTCCTCCAATATCGACCATCAGGCTCGCTGCGGCCAGCGCGTGCGGTCCCGCCGGACGCGGCTGAGTATACAGAACACCATCGAGGATCTCCCCGGTCTGGTGCTCGGGCAACGCACACAATCGGGTATAAAGCCCAGCACTCGGCTTCGGGACGGCGGATATGGTCTAACCCTCGAGAATGACGGGAACTCAGCCCATGTTGGCAGCAGTTGCGGAAGCCGGCAAGGAGAGCAACCGAATCCCATCCACGCGGGCTCGGACGGTAAAGGGCAACGGGTTGCAATCATTCGTGATAAGCGTTCTACGCCGTCCAGCGCTCATCGAAATTAGCCTATCCTCAGGGTCTGTGACCGCCGCCGGGAATCATTCCTCCACGTCATAGGATGTGCTGAGGAACGAAGCGCATCGTTCCCGGCTCTTCGGGCCCGATGACGCCCGACCCGGCATTCCGCATCCAGAACGATGACCGACTATCGACGCATCCACGCGCCGGGCGCCACCTGGTTCTTCACGGTCAATCTGGCAGAACGCCGGGGAAACCGCCTATTGGTGGAAAAGATCGATGTGCTGCGCGCGTCGTTTCGCTACGTCAAACTGCGCAGGCCATTCCGCATGGATGCGGTGGTCATCCTGCCTGAGCATCTCCACTGCATCTGGACGCTGCCGCCGGGCGATGCGAAGTTCTCGACACGATGGCGTTTGCTCAAAGGGCATTTTTCACGCGCGGTCGGCCACGGCGAGCGCGTTTCGGAAAGCCGCGCGAGACGGCGGGAGCGCGGCCTGTGGCAGCGGAGATTTTGGGCTCATTTGATTCTCGATCAGGACGACTACAACCGGCATCTCGATTATCTGCATTGGAATCCCGTCAAGCACGGCTGGGCGCGACAGCCAGCCGCCTGGCCGTTCTCCACCTTTCATCGGTTCGTGAAAGACGGCGTCTATCCAGCGGCATGGGGCCATTCCGGGGAATTCGGCATGGATACCGGCGAGTGACTCGAACGATGCGCTTCGTTCCTGAGCACATCCTTCTATGAGCCCGGCCGCGTTCGGCAAAGCGCTGACGGAGACCGTGTCGCCCGAGTCATGTACACTTCGGCGCTCGTCATGACCTTCAGCAACAACAGCACCGTCAGGAGCCCAGCATGCCTCTCGAGAATCAACGATTGCCGCTCGTTGCTGAGGAATCAGCCGAAGGCTCGCCCTTACAGCAAGTCCGCCGATGGCGGACCATAACCCTCTCACTGCTGCGCCGCGGGGCAGACAGGGTCGGTGCTTTGCTGCTGACCGTAACGGTTCGTGCGCTGAACGCCCTCGGCCTGCTCGATGACGCCGGAGAGCTCCTGATCGGCCTTCTGGTCAAGCGCGGCAAACTCGGCCCGCTAACGGACGTCCAACGCCGAACCGTGAACATGGTCAAAGGCAGCGTCTACGCCCGCTTGGTGGTGGAAGGCTATCTCCCGACCTCCGACACGAGCCCCTACCCCGAGTGGCATGCGCTGAACGCCCGTCTGCTCGAGGAAGGTTCGGCGGAAACCCCGGGTCTTGGCGTCACCGACCCCGCGTTTGTCAGCAACCTGGAAGCACTGACGGGAGCAAGCTTCAGCGCCGGCAATCAGGTACAGCCGCTGATTGACGGTCCCGCCTCGTTCGCGCAGCGATATATGTTGATGGAATCGGCGCAGCAGAGCATCACCCTCGCCACCTGGAAGGTCTACGCGGATGAAACCGGGAAGAAGACCGTAGACACCCTGCTCGCCAAACGCCGGCAGAATCCGGCCATCGATGTGCGGGTGATGGTGGACGGCAATGTCGCCGCGCGCGATCCGGCGTGTGTCGAGCAGCTCAAACGCCTGATCGACGCCGGCATCCCGGTCGCCTTCTACCATCACGATCAGCGACCGTTCGACGGCTTTCACTACAAGCAGCTGGTCGTCGACGGCGCCACGGCGCATCCGATCAGCATCGCCGGCGGCATGAACATCGGCGCCGAATACAGCCATGGGTTCGGCACGCCGAAGGCCGAAGATCCGAACCGGCGCCGGTGGCGCGACACCGATGTCCGGATCGATGGCCCGAATGCCCGTGACGACTACGTGAGCTTCATCCGGCTATGGAATGAGCAGGCAGCCCGGAAGAACAGCATCGATCCTTTTCAGCAGGTACTCGAGCCGATCCATCCGCCCGCCGAGCTGCCGCCCGTTCGGGCCCCGGGTGGAGCAAGCGTGATGACCGTGATCGACGAACCCGGTCCGGAAAGCCGGCAGACGATCACCCTCGGCACGATTCGGGCGATACGGGCAGCACAGCAGTCGGTGGAGATCGAGAACGCTTACTTCATGGACGTGCCGGCGATCCGCGACGCGCTGATCGATGCGATGAAACGCGGCGTGCGGGTGCGCGTTCTGACCAACTCCACCGATTCAGTAGATGAAACCTTCGTCTGTGTACCGATTCTGAAAGGCATCGAAAGTCTGTTGCAGGGTGTCGAGTCGGAAGCCTTGCCGGCGGCTCTCTGCGAAGTCTACGTCCGCAACCGCATCCATCCCGGCATCCATAACGCCGACACGCTGCACAGCAAGTTCATGGTGGTCGACCGCACGTTGTCCATGGTCACCAGCTTCAACATCCATGCCCGCTCGCTGCGTCTGGAAGCGGAGGGTGCTCATTTTATCATCGATCGGAAACTCAGTGATTCGCTGGCGCGGCAGTTCGACAGCGACATCCTCGCCGCCCGCCGCTACCGCACCACCAGCGAGATCGTCTATCCGAAGGACCTGGTCTCGCGCGTTATGCGGTACACGAACCTGCATCCGGTGCTAGTCTGAATGCGTTGCAGGTGTCTGTCTCAGTTGCCCACTGGATCGGGCGACGCGTGCAGCGGCGCGCACGACAGATTACTCTTCTCTCAGCACCGACAGCGGGGTCGAGCGGCCGGCGCGCCAGGCCGGAAAGACTCCCGCGATCACGGCGGCGACGCAGGCGATGACCGGCGTCCGCCAGAGCGCGCCATCCGGGATGGCCATATCCATGCTCCAGCCGAAGGAGAGCAACTGGATCGATTCCACCAACACCCAGGCCAGCAGCAGGCCCAGCGGCACCGCGATCACTCCCGCACACAAACCGATGTAGGAACTTTGCAGCAACACCACCGCGGTCAGTTGCCCGGGGGTCAACCCGAGCGCCCGCAGCGTGGCGAATTCCCGCAGCCGTTCGAGGTGGAGCGCCAGCAAACTTCCGACCAGACCGACCAGTGCCACGCCGGCGGCCAACAGCCGCAGCACGCCAGTCACCGCGAAGGTGCGGTCGAACACCGCCAGCGAGGCGTCCCGAATCTCGGCGTTCGACCGAATCTGCACCCCCTGCCCTTCGCCCAGCGCGGACTTCAGCGCGTTCCTGACCCGGTCGGAGGCCGCCCCCGGCGCCAACACCACCCCGATCGAGCTCAGCCGCTCGTCCCGCCAGTGTTTCACGTAAAGCGCGCGGCGCATCAGCACGATCCCCCGGTCGGAGCGATAGTCGTAAACGACACCAACCACCGGAAAATTCACCGCTCCCTGGGCCGTGGCCAAACGCAGCGTGTCGCCCGTCTGCACGCCATGTCGGCTGGCGAATGGTTCGGAGATCAGCACGACGTCGTCGGTGAAGAAGCGGGACCAGACCCGCGAGGGATTTCCGTCCTTGATCCGATAACCCGGCTGCGCGGAGTCGCCGGGCTGGAATCCCACCAGATCGACCTGCCCCAGCGGGGATTCCACGAACGCCCGGCGCGCCGCGCTGACGCCGGCCACTCCCGGCACGGCCGCGACCTGCCGTATCGCTTCAGGGTCCAACCCGCGGCCGTCCGTTTCGCCCACCGCCACATACAGGTCGGACTGCATCAACTGCTGCAGCCATTCTTCGACCGTGACCCGGAAACTGTCGGTCATCACCTCGACACCCAGCGCCACCGCGAAGGCGATCGCCAGCGCCGCGATCGCCA
The DNA here is from genome assembly GCA_025458755.1 of Methylotetracoccus sp. Lineage (GTDB taxonomy): Bacteria > Pseudomonadota > Gammaproteobacteria > Methylococcales > Methylococcaceae > Methylotetracoccus. Next base: position 1,986 of record JALORT010000117.1, on the reverse strand, counting down.
TGCCGGTTCGGCTCAACGACTCGGATACATTCGCGATGGCGAGACGGAAAATGCTGGAACCCAGACGTTTCATCGGCAGGGCCATCAGCGCGACCAGCGCCGGAATCAGCAGACCGCAACCGGCCAGCAGCAGGAACAGGCCGCCGATGGCTCTGACCAGTCCCGGAGAAAAACCGAACAACATCGGAAACGACAGTGCGATGGTGAGGGTGCCCAGCAGCGACGCACGGATCGCCAAGCGCCGGCTGCCTTCCTCGAGCTGGGATCGGGAACGGGCGCTGAGCGGGAGCGTTCCCGCCGCCTCGCGGGCGGGTAGCCAAGCCCCCACGATGGAAGTCAGCAGCCCCAACAGGAATCCCTGCACCAAGACGGAAGGCGTGATGAACAGGTGCTTGACCGTCAGTACGAAATACACATCATTGATCGTCCGCGTGACCCGGTCGACCAAAAATTCGGCCGCACCAACCCCGAGCAGCAGACCGGCGGCGCTGCCGAGCATGCCCAGCATCAGCGCTTCGCCGAGAATCTCCCGCAGAATCTCGGTTCGCGTGACGCCCAGCAGCCGCAGGCTGGCGATGAGTTCCCGGCGCTGCAGCACCGAAAACGTCATGGTGTTGTAGATCAAGAACAAGCCGACCACCAGACCGAGCAGGCTCATCGCACGCAGGTTGGTCTCGAAGGCTGATGACAGCCGGCCCGTTTCACGCGTGCGGCCCTCCGCGGCCACAAGCTGCACGTCGGGCGGCAGCCATTCGACCAGCCGGCGTTCGATCGTCTCCTCATGCGGCAGAATCAGGTCGATGCGGTCCAGCGTGCCGACCTTTCCCAACAGCTCCTGTGCCGCCGCGATGTCGGCCAGCAACACGCCCTCCAGTGCCGGCGCCGCGGGCGAATCCCCTTCGATCGTACCGAGCACCTGAACCGTCCGCGCGCGGCCGTCGGCCTTCAGTGGCAGCGTTTGTCCGGGTACCGTCCCGGTTTGACGGGCACTCACTTTGGACATCAAGACGCCGTCCGGCTTCAGCAGCAGGTCGGGCAGCACCGGCAGCACGCCGGCATAGGACCTGCCCCGGTCTTCGACCGATCCGGCGAACACATCGAAACCGGTGAGGCGTAACGTTTCACCCGCCGTTTCGACGAGGCCTTCGACGACCGGGCGCATCGCCACCTCGGGAAACTCGCGGCGCAGCACCGGATAGAGCCTCTCGTCGATGCCGGGGCGGCTGCCGACCAGATGGTGCGTCGTCGACCCCAGCAACGCCTGCATCGACGCCTGAAAGGCGGCGCGCGCACTGCTCACGGACAGATCCACAGCCACTGCCGCGGCGACACCGATCGCGATACCGAGAATCGCCAGTGCGAGCTGGAGCGGGTGACGAAGAAAGAACCGGCGGTTCGCGCGCTGCAGCAGAGCCATGTGCGCTCAGACCGGTGAGGTCAGGCAGCCGTCTTTCAGGTTCCAGACGACATCGGCGCGAGCGGCCACTTCGCGGCTGTGCGTCGCGATCAGCAAGGTGTGGCCGCGTCCACGGACCGTCGTATCGAGCAACTCCAGAATCCGCTCCCCGGTCGCCGCATCCAGATTCCCGGTCGGTTCGTCCGCCAACAGCAGCCAGGGCTCGTGGATCAGCGCCCTGGCGATCGCAACGCGTTGCTGCTCCCCGCCGGATAGCCGGTCCGGATAGCGCTGGCCCAGCCCGGCCAGACCGACATCTGCCAGCAGTGCCGAACTGCGCTCCCTGGCATCCCGCGAACCGTGACCGTTCAATTCGGCGACCAAGGCGACATTCTCGAGCACCGTCAGTGTCGGCAGCAGATTGAAGGATTGATAAACAAAGCCGACGTGCCGGCGCCGGAACAGGGCACGGTCGCGCTCGCTCAGCGCATCGATCCGGACGCCTCCGACCTCAATGGAGCCGCCGTGCGGTCGGTCCAGTCCGGCGATCAGGTGCAGCATCGTGGATTTGCCGGAACCGCTTTGCCCCA
>JALORT010000116.1 GCA_025458755.1 Methylotetracoccus sp. | reverse complement strand
GTGTGACCGTCTTCGCCCAGGCCCAACAGCACCAGATCGAAGGTCCCGACGTTTTTCAGGACCGCACGGTAGGCGGCAGCGCCTTGATCCGGACCCTGCTCGGCCGGGATGGGAAAAACGTGCGCCCCCTGCCGTTTCGCGTCCGCCAGCCAAACCGAAGACGCCATCACACTGTTCCGGTCGGGATGACCGGCATCGAGGCAGCGTTCGTCGCCGAAGTAGATTTTCCAGTGCGCCCAGTCGGCCGCCGCATGGGACAGATGCTGATAAATCCGTTGCGGGGTGGTACCCCCCGCCAGCACCAGCAGAAACTCCCCCCGTACTCGGATCGCATCTTCCGCAAGGCGCAGCATCGCCGCGGTTGTGCGTTCCACCAGGTCGGAAACCGTCGGGTACAGATGCCAGCGTACGCTCTGCGAAGCGGTCATACCTTCAAAGCGCATTGCGCCAGGTTTGGTCATCCTTATCGAACAAACGGTTGGCCTCCTCTGCGCCCCAGGTGCCCGCGGCGTAGGTGCGGATGAAATCACGGTCGTGCGCCCAGTGCTGCAGTATGGGATCGACAACGCGCCAGGCCCATTCGACCTCGTCGAAACGAATGAACAGCGAGCGGTCCCCCTCGACCACGTCCAGCAACAGGGTTTCATACGCGTCGAGCGATTTTTCCTGATCGCCGCGATACGATGCATTCAACTGCACGACGCGGGTCTCCATCCCGAGACCGGGGCGTTTCGAATGGATCTCCATGTGCATGCTCTCGGACGGCTGGAGCGACAGCAGTACCCAGTTCGGTTCGATGAACTCCAGCGGCGTCTCGCGGAACAACTGCTGCGGCGGATGGCGAAAGCGGATCGCAATCAGCGATAGCGGACGCGCGAGCCGCTTCCCGGTCCGGAGATAGAACGGCACCCCCCGCCAGCGCCAGTTGTCGACGTAGAACTTCGCAGCGACGAAGGTCTCGGTGACTGAATGCTGCGCGACGCTGGGTTCGTCCTGATAGCCGGGCACCGCCACACCGCCGACCCTGCCCTGCGCATACTGTGCGCGGAAGGCATGGGCATGGAGTGCCTGTTTCGGGATCGGCCGTACCGAGCGCAGCACCTTGACCTTTTCATCCCGCAGCGCATCCGCTTCCAGCGCCGGCGGCGGTTCCATCGCGATCAGCGTCAGCAGTTGGAGCAGGTGATTTTGCAGCATGTCACGCAACGCACCGGCACCGTCATAGTAACCGCCACGGGTGTCGATCCCTTTTTCCTCGGCCACGGTGATCTGCACATGGTCGATGAAATTGCGGTTCCACAACGGCTCGATCAGCGTATTCGCGAAGCGGAACACCAGCAGATTCTGCACCGTTTCCTTACCCAGATAGTGGTCGATCCGGAAAATCTGCTCCTCCTCGAAATGCTTGTGGAGCAGCTTGTTCAGCAGACCCGCGCTCTCCAGATCCTCGCCGAACGGCTTCTCCACGACGATGCGGTGCAGCCCCGCCGGTTTATTCAGACCGGCCTGATCGAGGTGGCCGATCACGGTCGAAAAATCGGCCGGCTTGATGGAAAGGTAGAAAACCGTGTTGGCACAGACCACCGGCCCACAGTCGGCGATCCGCGCCGCCAGCCGCTGATACAGCTCGGGGGCCCGGAGATCCCCCTGCAAATAGAAGAACCGCTGTTGAAAGCGATGGTAGACCTCGGTGTCCAGCGCCTCACCGATGTGTTCCCGCAGCGACTCTTCCAGATAGCCCTCCCATTCCGGCTGACCCCAGGGACGGCGGCCGGTAGCGATGAGGTCCATCCCTGCAGGCAGCCGGCCGGCCGCCTCGAGATGGTACAGCGCTGGAATCAGCTTGTGGCCGGCAAGGTTTCCGGTCGCGCCGAAAATGACGAAATGACAGGGAGCTTGTTCGGTGGGGCCCGGTGTTGCCATGGCGCGATGATTGGCTGTGTTGAACGATGAGACGCATCAACGCGCCATCAGAATCAGTTCACTCTTCTCGTCGTCGATTGTAAACCGGAATCGGCCCAGGTAGCTCATGCCCAACAGATGCAATGGCCCTAGTTTACGATCCTCGACGAAGTTGACCACCACATCGACCGCCCGATTCTGTCCTACGGCGACCGACTTCAGCGTACCGATTTTGACCGGCAGGGTTCCGCTGGCCGTTTGGGACGTCGACGATTGCAAGGTCTCGGCGCGGAAACCGAGCGCGGGAATCATCGATTCGGGAAGCACGATATTGCTGGCACCGGTATCGATGATCAGCGATACCGGCATGGGCCGGCCATTCGGACCCGTGAGCACCGCCTCGACCCGATGATGTGGGCCGTCTCTGGTCAGACTCACCGCCGGGTCCGGCGGCATTCCCGGGCTGCCTCGCTTTATGCCGAGAATGACGAGCTTTTCAACCGTCGACCCGCGTCCTGAAATCATCAGATGGTTGTAGTTTCTCAGCAGATCGCGCAAGCGTGCGGGAAGCTCTGCACTGACGGCCTCCTGCGCCTCTTCCGGCTGAATCCGGTCGAGACCTTCGATCGTGAACGCATGCCGTCGTGAAAGCTCCTGCAGTGTGTCACGGAGGTCTTCAGCGCTGGCGGCTGGACAATCACCGCCGAGCAACAAGGCCAAGACGGCCGTGCGGTGAACGAGTCGACGAAGCTCGTCACGAAGAACCGAAGTTTTTCTCACGGTCACCCGCGGCGGCATCACAGCTCGACCGAAATGCCCGCGGAGCCTCTCTGCGCCAGATACTCGCGTTCGTTCTGATGCCATGATGCCCTGCCGTAAAGATATCCCACGTAGGTCCAAATGAGTGCTCCGATAAGCAGTCGGAACCACAGGTAGCCCTCGGTACTGAAAATGGTGCCGAATCGCCCGTAATGATAAACGCTGAGAGAGAAACACAACATGAACCCGCCCCAACGCAGAACACCATGGCCGAGAATGTAGTGTCGGCGCCCTCGGGCCCGCATGTGTTCCCAGGCCTTGATCCGTTGCGGCGACCAAGTGGTGGCTGTCTTCATCATATATGGAACGGTCGATTTGACGACGGTGAGCATGCGCAATCGGGAGGACGTTTCCGAGTGCCGGCTGCATGACGCCGAATCCACAAGTGGATATACCGCATCACGCCGTGGCCGAACCCCCGGCGTCCAGGGAAGTAGAACTGAATCAGTATACTTTGGTTCACGCTCCTACTCCGAACGCGAGACTGGCCCCCGGCAAACACTGTCTCGCCAAAAACCGCCGACCCTGCTTCACTAGGCTCGTTCCGGCAAGCAGATTGCGACCGGACACCGCGGCCAATCACGTTGTTTTTCCTCATACTCTTCACGGCCCCCTTGCACTCGGCTGGTGTCCGGAGCACGCAGCTCGCGTTTCTCCGCGTTGACAAAATTATCGAGGACGGGGCGGAGCACCGAGCATGCGAACAGTGGCGGTGTTTTACAGTATCATCCCGCCGAGCCGCTCGGTGCGACCGACGGCGGCAGCAAGTCTTCGGCGGCGAGACCGGATTAACCGCCATGCGCTGCGTTCCGGCCCACCAGGGTCTCCCATCCTTGTCATCGCCGCTCCCGGATCTCTGGTACAACGAACATGAATAGCAACATGACACGACGCAGATTTCTACACACTGCCGCATTGCTCGGCCTTGGACCACCGCTGCTCGGGTCCGCCCGGGTAAGTTGGGCGGTGGAGAAATCACTCGATTTCGGACCCGCCGAGCGCTTCAGCTACGACATGCTGGTCGAACAAGCCCGCAGGATGGCGGAGCGTCCCTATGAACCTCCGCTTCGTCCAGCCCCTGACGTCGTCAAAAAAATCGACTACGAGGAGTGGGGCAAGATCCGCTATAACACGAACTACGCCTTGTTCGGCGACAACTCGGGAATTTACCCGGCGACCTTCTTTCATCTCGGCATGTTCTTCCATAAGGCCGTCAGGATGTATGAGCTGGAAGACGGCAAGGCACGGCGCATTCATTACAACAACAAATACTTTGACATGCCGAAGGACAGCGTGGCGCGAAAGTTACCCGAAAAGTCCGGATTCGCCGGCTTCCGGTTGCAGGAATCCCGCAAGCGCGACGACTGGCGCACCCAGGACTGGATCGCTTTTCTCGGAGCTTCCTACTTCCGGGCGATCGGCGCACTGAACCAGTACGGCCTATCGGCGCGGGGCGTGGTGATCGACAGCGCCGAACCGACTCCGGAGGAGTTCCCGGATTTCACCGACTTTTATATCGAGGGCGCCCGCAGCGAATCCGATCCGGTGTTCGTCTATGCGCTGCTGGATGGGCCCAGCATCACCGGCGCCTACCGCTTCTCGCTCTGGCGTAAGGAAGGGGTGCTGACCGAGATCGAAGCGGCGCTGTTCATGCGGAAGGACGTGAAGCGTCTCGGGCTCGCCCCGCTCACCTCGATGTACTGGTTCAGTGAATCCGAGAAGCGCCGCCTCGAAGACTGGCGTCCTGAGGTGCACGATTCGGACGGCCTGGCGATCTGGACCGGCGCCGGCGAACGAATCTGGCGCCCCTTGATCAATCAGCCGACCTCGGTCACATCAAGCTTCGTCGACAGCAGCCCCAAGGGCTTCGGCCTGCTGCAGAGAGATCGGCTGTTCGAGAATTACCTGGACGGCGTCAACTATGAGCGGCGACCCAGCGTTTGGGTCGAACCGCTGGATGCCTGGGGTCCCGGCTCCGTGCAGTTGGTCGAACTGCCCACCGACGATGAAATTCACGACAACATCACCGCCTACTGGCGGCCTGAAGAACCCGCACGCGCTAAGAGTTCCTACCGCCTGCGCTACCGGCTGCACTGGCTGGCCGACGAACCTTATCCGGCAGCGGTCGCCCGCTGCGTGGCGACGCGCATCGGACGCGGCGGCCAACCCGGTAAGCCGCGGCCCAGAGGCGTCTACAAGTTCGCGATCGAATTCGCCGGAGCCGCGCTCGATCCGCTCTGGGGCGACACCGTGAAAGCTTCGCCGGTGGTCACCACCAGCCGCGGATCGATTCAGGGCGCCTTTATGGAACCGATCCCCGGCACCAGGCGCTGGCGCGCCATCTTCGACCTGCTGCCGGAAGGTACCGACCCGGTCGAGCTGCGTTTGTATATTCAAGGCAACGGCGAGGCACTGACCGAGACCTGGCTGTATCAGTTCCGACCCCCCACCTGATTTCCGACGTTTCCGAGGCGGGCGTTGGCGGTCACGCCGCCCCCGCCCTCTAACGGAATCGGACCACCAGTCGATCATCCATCCGGCTGTCTTTGTTGGACACCAGGCGAATCACCTTTCCCTTCGCCTGAACGGTATAGTCGTCGCTTTCAGCACAGGCGCGCTCGGTGGCGAACTCGATCACATCACGAAGCTGCGTCAATCGAAATTCGAACGAGCGACCGCGGATGCGGACCAGCTCGGCAGTCGAGTGAACGACGGTAATGTCGTCAAACCTCACAGTGATCGGCAACATCACGCCGTCACGGGCCTTCAGCAAGAATCTTCGCCCGCCCAGCAGCCTCTTGCCGCCCAAACTCAGGCGAAACGCCTTGTCATACCCGTCCAGGTTCAGCATGTGCAAGAAGCGCTCACCGTCCGCGTTCACCGTGGAGGTCATGAATAGTCCTTGTTCCGGCCTGTCACGGCGAAGCCCCGGTGTTGCGCCCAGGCGTTCCAGCGACCGACCGAACAGATCCAGATCACAAGAATAGGCTGTCGTGAACACGATCGCCCGGCCCGTGCCGACACGGGTTTCAAATCCACAGACTTCCTCTGAACCGAAGACCCGGAGCAAGGGTTCAGCAGATTGGGTTGCCCAGATTTGCGCAAAATGGGTTCGGACCTCTGGACGCGGCATCGCCCATCCGTCGGCCCGCAGCGAGAGGCAATAGGACTCGCTGGCCTGACGACTTCCTAGAGAGCGGACGCCGAGCGCATCGCATAAGACTTCGCAGGGTTCGCCTTCCATGTCGAACAACGGCAGCTCGCCATAGAGCAGCAAACCGCCGCCGTTGCCCAGCCACCCCACCAGCTTTCGCTGGATGTCCTCGGACATGTAGCGCGCCGACGCTAGCGCCAAAACAGGCGTATTCTTCGCCACCAGGGCGCTGTTCTGGAGGTCCAATGCTCCGAAACGATAGCCACACAGCAGCATCGCCCGCACCATGATCTCCCAGGCACCGTAGCTCCGGTTCGCCTCCAGGTTGCCGGCGATGGCCTGCATGGCGGCACTGCCCGGATAGCGGAACTCGGTCATGTAGTAATCCGGAATGAAACCGAGCGTCAGCCCATCGTGTTCCTCGTCCATCGTCGCCAGCTTGTCGGCCACCGCCCCGACGGTCCGGATAATTCTCGCCATCCGCGGGAAGGTGTAGTTCAACTGTCCCTCCGGCCCCACCGGGGCGGCGATTCCGTGCCGTTCCCCGGTGATCGCGATCCGTCCATCGCCGTCGTCGGGTGCCGGATCGAGTCGATAATTTCGTCCGCCGGCAAACAGGTAGTAATTCAGCAGGCGATTGCCCTGGGCGATGCACATTCGGGTCTTGAAGTCAGCCGCGCTGGGGTCATAGCGGTTGCCGAAGTTGCCGCCGTAGTTGCCATCTCCGCACTCGAACTCCAGGGCGGTCAGCGGCTGATCGGAACTTTGCGTCGCGGCGGTGAATGCATTACAGATGTAAAGGTCCTGGAAGTTGTCGGCGGTCAGATT
>JALORT010000508.1 GCA_025458755.1 Methylotetracoccus sp. | reverse complement strand
TCCCCTGGACACCCTTCCGGACGCCAGTCTCCGGGTTTGCTAAAAACCAAAAAACGGCGTAAAAACTCACCCGTCCGAAACCGCAAAACGACGACTTCTGCTGGCCGCATTACGCCGCGATTCGGTGGCCTTATTAGGCCGCGATTTGACACCTCGAGCCTCCGTCTTTGCCGCTGACCGCCGGGCCACGGTTCTCAGCCTCGATACGTTCCTCAAGGGTCAGGTTCACGGTTCCGAGTTTTTCGACGAGAACTACTTCACCAACGGCATGATCACCTTGGTCGATCGTGCGTTTCGGCACCTCTCCGGCTCCGGGGCCGGTTCGTCAGTCTTCCTCCTGTCCCAGGCGATGGGAGGCGGCAAGACGCACAGCATGATCGGGCTTGGCTTGCTTGCGCGTGATCCGGAGTTGCGTCGCCGCGTCCTCGGCGAAAAGGACCCGGCGCCCAAATTGGGGCGCTGTCGTGTGGTTGGCTTCAATGGGCGCAACACCGACGCTGCGGGAGGCATCTGGGGGTCTATCGCCGAACAGCTTGGCAAGGCGGTCCAATTTACCCGCTATGTGTCGCCGCTGCTCAGCGCGCCTGGCCCGGAGGCCTGGAAACAGTTGCTTGGCGGCGACCCGTTGGTGCTTTTTCTGGATGAGTTGCCGCCGTACCTTGAATACGCGGTGACGGTTCCGGTCGGCAATGGTGATCTGGCTGTGGTCACGACCACGGCGCTCGGCAATCTCTTTGTCGCTGTTGCCGAGATGGACAACGTTTGCCTTGTTCTGTCCGATCTTGCCGGAAGCAATTTCAGCCTTGGCCAGGCGAACCTGCAGGCTGCATTTGACCGTGCCGTGAAAGGTATCTCCTCAGAGTCTCGTCGAATTGCCGTCCCGATCACCCCTGTGAATCCAAACGGTGACGAGCTTTATCACATCCTGCGTAAACGCCTGTTTGAGAGCGTCGCACCCCAGGCAGATAGCGAGCGGGTGGCTGCTGCCTACCGGGATGCGCTGCGCGAGGCGGTTCGCATGAACCTGACTTCCACCTCGCCGGAATCACTCTATACGCGAGTGATCGATGCCTACCCCTTTCATCCCGATTTGCGTGAGCTTGTCGGCAAGTTCAAGGAAAACGAAGGCTTTCAGCAGACCCGTGGCGTCATCCGCCTGATGCAGATGGTGGTCTCCGACCTGTGGAAATCGGAAAAAGCTGCTGCCAAGGACCTGATCAGTCCGTACGACATTGATTTCAACGTCGACGAGATCGCTTCCGAGATTCGCACCATCAACCCCTCGTTGAGCGAAGCCATTGCGCATGACATCGCTCACGGGGGCGACTCCGAAGTTGAGCAGATCGACCTGGCCAATGGGAACGCCGACGCCTCCGAAGCCGCGCGAGTGATTCTGATCGCCTCCCTCTCCAGTACGCCAGGCGCCATTCATGGGCTGCGCGAGTATCAACTGGTCGATTGTCTGCAGCGGCCCGGTCGCGACCTCTCCACCTTCAAGGCCAACGTCCTCGACAAACTGGCGACGCGCGCCTGGTATCTCCACAATTCAGCGGACGGCCGCCTGTTCTTCAAGAACCAGCAGAATCTCGCCGCCAAGCTGCGTTCAACGGCGCTCTCATTGCACGCCGAAACCGTCGACCGGATGCTCCGCGAACACTTGGAGTCCTACTTTTCCGCTTCGCTCAGAGACTGCTACCAGGTCGTCAAAGTCCTGCCCCCGCCCGACGAAGTTCAGGTCGAGCAGGAAAAGACCACTCTGGTCATCGTGCGGCCTGGCGGCCAGGCAAACCAGTTGCCCATCTCCGCTGACTGGCAGGCGTGGTGGGGCCAGCAACAATACAAGAATCGCGTCCTCTTTCTCACCGGCTCGCGGGACACTTTCCAGAAGGTGATCGATTCGGCGCGGCAGACTCGCGCCCTGCAAAGTATCGACGACGAGCTCCGATCGGAGAACACGCCAGCGGACGATCCGCAATGGCGGGCGCTGCCCTGAAGGAAGCCTTCGACCAGATTGTTTATCCGTCGATCAGTTCCGCGCTGCGAGCCACCGGCACCGATCTCGCTTTCGCCGGCAACCAGAGCGGCGAAGCCACCATCCGCAAGACCCTTGAAGGCGCGCAGAAGTTTACGACCAGGATCGACGACGAGAGCTTCCGCACGCGGGCGGAGGTTCGCCTTTTCGGTTCGGCGCAGAGCAAAGTCGTCCTGTGGTCGGACTTCAAACGCGCCGCCGCAGTCAATACCAACTGGCCACTGCACAAGATTTCGGCGCTCGATGACCTCAAAGCCGACTGTCTTCGCCGCGGGCTGTGGCGCGAAGAAGGCAATCACATCCGCCGCGGTCCGTTTCCCCCGCCCGTCCCCGAGGTTTCTCTTCGCGAACTCTCCGTGCAGGAAGACGGCGACGGTCACACCTATCTGAGAATCGAACCGCTGCATGCGCCGTCGCTCGTTTATGAAACCGGTGACTCGGACCCGACCAGCGCTTCCAGTCCAGTGCCGACGCCAACCCGCTTTGAAGCCGTCGGCTTGCGTTACCGCTTCCTCGCCTTCGATCCTGCCGACATGGTCCGCGTCAGTGCCGTCAAGGAATGGACTGCGAAGCTCCGGCTCAAGTATCAGCTTCACCACCGAGGGAGTCATCACGAGGTCGAGTTGTTGGCCCTGCCCAAGGCCAACGGGGTCACTATCCGCTACAGTACGGATGGTTCCTCGCCAACCAGTGCAGGCGCTGCGACTTACGATGGGCCATTCCGCGTGCCGGCGAATTGCCGCGTGCTGTGCGCCATGGCGGTATCAAGCGCCTATGAACTGAACTCCGAGATGCTACGGATCACCATCCCACAGCAAGGACCGGCGGCGCGCCCCCCGATAGACCCCGGACTGCCGGCCCGCTGGAACCAGCAAACCAAGCTTGATGACGCCGGCGCGGTTTGGGACTTCATCCAGCGCCTTGAGTCCGCCAGCGGTGTCCGCGCCCATGACATCAGTCTCACGGCAGAGAGCAGCGATGGTCAGCAGAACGTCGACTATTCGGGGGCACTGGACGGCGGCTACGATGCCGCTGCAGCAAGATCGGTCGCCGAGAAGCTTCAGGAGATCGTCAAGGACGGCAGCCTGCGCATGACTGCGGGTACCCTCTCCTTTTCCACCGGGCAGGCACTGCTCGACTGGCTCCTGGCCACCAACCAGCCGTTCAACGTTGCCAAAGTGAGCCAGTAAGCGATGGCAGGCGTTTCCTCATCATGTGCACGCAAGGTCGTCGGTCTCGGTTTTCTCCCGGACGAAGCCCGCCATGGCTTCCTGATCGACATCCCGACGGGCAGTGGCGCCAGCGGACTCATTTGCATCACCGAGCATCGCGGCAATGACCTCGACCATCTGGGCGCGCGCGCCGGCGATGCGCCATCCCCCAACGACCCGTCGCTGCGCGTGGTCATCGACCGCAACCGCTGGCTGGCGCTCGCCCCGGCCTTCTGGGAGGAGGCTAACCGCCGCCTGCGTGCCAACGGCCTGCCCACCGCCAGGTTTCAGAAGAACCCTGGCAAACCGGTGCCGGTGCATCCGTCGCTCGGCAAGGAACTCTGCATCCTCTGCTGGGCGGTGGAAGACGCTTCGCCCGACGACATCCCGAACGCGCTGCACAACTGGGAAGCGCTGGCCCCCGAAGAGCGCTGGTGGCTCTACACCATGACCGTCGCCACCACCGGCCAAGCCATGCAGAAGGGTGTCGGCTGGCGCAAGGCGCTGCGCGCCGCCATTACGGACAACCCGTTTGTCAAGGGTGAGGGACTTTCGCCCAGGGCGCGCCGTGAGCTGCTCGGGCATTCGCAGCTCTCACTTTCCCTCTGAATTTCCTAATGACTCACTGATCCGGTCCTCGATCTTCGGCTGACACTGCG
>JALORT010000115.1 GCA_025458755.1 Methylotetracoccus sp. | reverse complement strand
GCAGCGTGCGGTCCAGCGCCCAGCGGTCCAATGCCAACATCTGCTCCGGCGGCAGTAAATCCCGGATGGGATCGAAGCCATGGAGATTGGCCAGCAGATAACGCGCGGTGTTCCGCAGACGCCGATAGACGTCAGCAGTGCGTTTCAGGATCTCCTCGGAGACGCTCATCTCGCCGCGATAATCGGTTGCGGCGACCCAGAGACGGAGGACATCGGCGCCCAGGGTCTGCATCACCTTTTGCGGGGCCACGACGTTGCCTTTCGATTTCGACATCTTCTTGCCTTCGGCATCGACGGCAAAACCATGGGTCAACACCGCTTTGTAGGGCGCGGCATCATTGATCGCGACCGAGGCGAGCAGCGATGACTGGAACCAGCCTCGATGCTGATCAGAGCCCTCCAGATACAAATCCGCCGGAAAATGCAGATCGGCCCGTTGCTCCAACACACAAAAATGGGTGACGCCGGAGTCAAACCAAACATCCAGCGTGTCGTGAACTTTTTCGTAGTCGCCAGCTTCAGTGCCGAGCAATTCCGACGGATCCAGCGCAAACCAGGCGTCGATGCCCCCCTGCTCCACACGCTGCGACACGCGTTCGATCAACTCCGCGGTGTCCGGATGCAGCTCACCTGTCTGCCTGTGGACGAACAACGGGATCGGCACGCCCCAGTTGCGTTGCCGGGAAACGCACCAGTCCGGCCGGTTGGCCACCATGCCCTCGATGCGCGATTGGCCCCAATCAGGAATCCACTGCACGCCGGCAATCTCTTTCAACGCGTCCGCGCGGAGATGCCCCTTATCCATGGCGATGAACCACTGCGGTGTGGCGCGGAAGATCACCGGCGTCTTGTGTCGCCAGCAATGCGGGTAGCTGTGCTCGATGCGCTCCTCGCGCACCAGGGCCCCGCGCTGCTGAAGCACATCGACGACGTGAGTGTTGGCGTTCATCACATGCTCGCCGGCGAACAGCTCGGTTCCGGTCACGAAGCGGCCATCGTCGCCCACCGGGTTGTCCACTTCCAGCCCGTAGCGTTGGCCGACCATGAAGTCTTCCTGGCCGTGACCCGGCGCGGTGTGCACCGCGCCGGTCCCGGTTTCGAGCGTCACATGCTCGCCGAGAATGATGGGGACCTCCCGCTCATAAAACGGATGCCGGAGGCGCTTATGCTCCAGCGCCGCTCCCTTGCAGTAGCCGATCACCCGGTAGTCGGTGCACCCGTAGCGATCTAGCGTGTCCTTCATCAGCGCATCGGCGAGAACCAGGCGTTCCGCCCTGTCCGCGCGCTGCACGACCACGTAATCAAAATCGGGATGGACCGCGATGGCGCGATTGGCCGGGAGCGTCCAGGGCGTCGTCGTCCAGATCACCACCGACAGCGGTCCCTCGCCGGCGTGCCGGGGCACCGAATTGAAGCAGGCCAACAGCCCCGCTTCATCGACCGCCCAAAAGCGGACATCGATGGCCAGAGAGCGCTTGTTTTCGTACTCGACTTCAGCTTCGGCCAGCGCGGAGCCGCAGTCAGTGCACCAATGGACTGGCTTCGCACCTTTGGTGAGATGTCCGCGCGCCGCCACCCGACCCAACGCGCGGATGATGTCGGCCTCGAAACGGAAGTCCATGCTCAGGTATGGCCGGTCCCAGTCACCCAGCACCCCGAGACGGATGAACTCCCGTTTCTGGGTTTCCACCTGCTCGGCAGCGTAAGCGCGGCAGGCGGTGCGGAAGGCGCTCGGCTCGACTGCGATGCCGGCCTTCCCGATCTTCTTCTCCACCATCAATTCGATCGGCAGGCCGTGGCAATCCCAACCCGGCACGAACGGTGCATCGTAACCGCTCAATCCCTTGCTCTTGACGATGATGTCCTTCAGGATCTTGTTCACCGCATGTCCGATATGGATGTCGCCGTTGGCGTACGGCGGACCGTCATGGAGCACGTAGCGCGGACGCCCTTCGAACTGCTTGCGGATCGCCGCGTACAGGTCGATGGATTGCCAGTACGCGAGCTGTTCGGGTTCCCGGTTCGCCAGATTGGCTTTCATCGGGAAGCCAGTCTGCGGCAGATTCAGAGTGCTCTTGTAATCCATGATCGTGATAACTGATAGAAGCTCGATTCAGCGAGGGCTGAAGTAGCCCCGGGCCGCCTTGACATCGCTCGCGATCTGCTCGCGCAGCGCGGACAGATCAAAGAACTTACGCTCGTTTCTCAACTTCCGGTGAAAGCAAACCTCCAGCCGGCGCCCGTACAGGTCATCAGCGAAATCGAGCAGGTGAACCTCGAGCAGGAGCTGTCGACTCCCCTGGATCGTCGGACGGAAACCGATATTTGCAACTCCGGGCAGTGGCATCTCGCCAAAGCCCTGCATTGTAACGGCAAAAACGCCGTGCAGAGGAGCGTTTCGCCTTGCCACCGCGATGTTGGCGGTCGGAAACCCGAGTTGGCGGCCCCGTTGATCGCCAGGCACCACCCGCCCGCACATGGAATAGGGACGGCCGAGCAGCAGCTCGGCGGTATCGAATCGGTCGTCGGCCAGCGCTTCCCGGATCAGCGTGCTGCTGATCCGTTGCCCGTCCTGTATCACCGACTCCGTATCTCGAACGCGAAATCCATACTTCTCCCCCGCCTCGCACAAGTGCGCGAAATCCCCCGCCCGATGCCGTCCAAACCTGAAGTCGTCACCCACGACGAGGAATTTGACGTTTAAGCGATCCACCAAAATTCGTCGGACGAAGACTTCGGCCGGCAGGTCGGCCAGGTCATGGTTGAATCGCAGCAACAGCACCAGATCGACGGGCAGCCGGCCGAGCTGCATCAGCTTTTCTCTGAGCCGGGTCAGGCGAGCGGGCGAACCTTCCGGGAAAAAGAACTCCCGCGGCTGCGGCTCGAAAAGCAGCACCACGACGGGCAGGCCGCGCTTACGGCCTTCAGCCGCCAGTTGCTGAATGACCTGTTGGTGGCCACGATGAACGCCATCGAAGTTCCCGATCGTCGCCACACTCCCGCCTGCGACGTGATCGATGGTCTGCAGGCCGCTAACAAGCCGCATGATCGCTTGAGTCCAAGGTCAGGCACCAGTCCGCGGAGGCACCGAGAGCCTCAGGTCCCGCGCACGGAGGCCGGAGGCAAATAAGGCGCCGCCGTAACCCGCAGCGCCCGCCGTGATAAGAACGCCGAGGTATGCGATGCGCTCGACCGAGATCCAGATCTGCCATGTCTGATCGCTGGGAATAAGGTGAATGAGCAGCAAGCTCATCGCGCCAGCGCTGACGGTGACGCGGCCGAGAAAAGCTCCCCATCCGCTGGAAGGTCGGTAGACGCGGGCGCGCCGGAGGGCGGCCAGCAGCATCCCGGCGTTGGTGAGTCCGGCCAGCGCAGTCGCCAGCGCGAGCCCGGCGTGACCCCAGCCGATCGGCGCCAACAGGTAGACCAGCAGCGCGCTGAGGACCAAATTGAGAATGATCGCATACAGCGCGAAGCGGAACGGTGTCTTGTAGTCATGTCGCGCGGAAAAGCCGGAGAGCAATAACCGTGCGGCGACGAACCCAACCAATCCCGACGCGTAGGTCATCAGACTGTAGCTCGTCATTTCCACGTCACGCGGCAAGAATTGGTCATACTGAAACAGTGCGTATAGCAGCGGTTTGGCCAGCAACATCAACCCCACAGTCGCCGGCACCGTCATCACCAGCAAGCCGCGCAGGGCCCAATCGAGGGAGCGGGAGAAGTGTTCCGTATCGGCTTCCGAATAGGTTCTCGCCAAGTGGGGAAGCATCACCGTTCCGAGTGCAACCCCCAGCAAACCGACCGGAAACTCGACCAATCGGTCGGAATAGTAAAGCCATGACACGCTCCCGGACACCAGGAACGAGGCCAGCAGGGTGTTGAGCAGCACATTGACCTGCGTTACCGACGCGCTGAGCATGGCGGGGCCGAGCAGCCGGAGAAGCCGCCGTACATCCGGGTCCCCGAATCCCCAGCGGACGCGGGACAGCAGCCTCAGTTTCGCCAGAAAAGGGAGTTGAAACACGAGCTGGACCCCGCCGGCGACCAGCACGGCCCAAGCGAGGGCGAAGATCGGCGCTGACAGTAACGGGGCGATCCAGAGCGCCGCCGCGATCATCAACAGATTCAGAAAGACCGGAGTCACGGCGGGAATGGCGAACCGGCCGAAGGTATTCAGGACCGCTCCGGCGAACGCGGTCAGTGTGACCAAAAAGAGATACGGAAAAGTGATGCGCACCAGCTCAGCGCTGAGGGTAAACAATTCCGGGTCGCGCATGAAGCCGGGGGCGAAGCAAAGCACCATCAGCGGTGCGGCCAGGACACCGAGTGCCGTGACCATGGCCAACACCGCCGCGAGGCTTCCCGCAGTTCGTTCGAGGAACAGCCGAAGCACGGCGCGTGACGCGGTCTGCTTGTAGCGGGTGAGCACCGGGACGAAAGCCTGCGAGAACGATCCCTCGGCAAACAGCCGGCGCAGAAAGTTCGGGATTCTGAATGCGACGAAGAAAGCGTCGGTCACAGCATCCGCGCCGAAGATGCTCGCGATGACGGCATCCCTGACGAACCCGAGGATTCTTGACAGCAAAGTCAGGGTGCCGACCATCGCGGTCGACTGAATCAACGTCCTGCTCAGAAATGCGATCCGGTAGGTATTGAAAAAACAGTCGAATGATACCAAACCCTCAGGATGGCGAAGGCGGAACGGGCCGCTGTAACTGTGGTCAGGATCGATCCGCTAGCTCCGGGTGGCGTGCCCCGTTCCAGAGCGAGTCGAATTTAGTCCCGGACATGGTCTATGTTATACTTCGAAACTTTCTCGACCCTGGGTGACCGATGAACTTGGAACAGCAGCAATTGCAGCTTAAAGAACTGATCGCCAAAGGGAAAATGCAGGGTTACCTGACCTATTCCGAGGTCAACGACCATTTGCCCAGCGACATCGTCGATGCGGAGCAAATGGAAGATATCATCTGCATGATCAATGACATGGGGATCGAGGTTCACGAGGATGTGCCCGACCCCGATTTGATCCCGCAGGCGAATGTCGTCACCGAAGAGGATGAAGAGGAAGCGGCCGAGGCCGCCGCGGCGCTCGCATCCTCGGTCGACAGCGAGTTGGGCCGGACCACCGATCCGGTGCGGATGTACATGCGAGAAATGGGGACCGTCGAGCTGCTGACCCGCGAGGGCGAATTGAGCATCGCGAAGAGGATCGAACAAGGCATCAATCAGGCGGCCAATGAGTTGGTCCGATTTCCCGCCGCCATGGATCATTTTCTAAAATCGTTCGAGAGCGTGGATCGCGGAGAGATCCGGCTGTCTGATCTGATCTCGGACTTCTTTGATCCCCACCCGCCCGAGACCGTGGTTCTTGATGAAGAATCGGAGGCGGCGGAAGCGGAACTGCTCGACGAGGGCGACTCCGGCCCGGATCCGGAATTAGTCAAAGAGAAGCTTGAAGTCTTCAAGAAGCGCAGCAAGGTCGCTGTCAGCACGCATCAAAAGCTAGGCTTCCATCACGAGAAAACGCAGAAGGCGTTTGATGCGGTCGCAGAAACCTTCATGGAATTCAAGAAGACACCACAATTCTTCAAGGAGTTGACGGACATCCTGCACTCCATCGTCGAGAAAATCCGCGAACAGGAACGCGTGATCCAGGATATGTGCGTTGGCCGCTCGCGTATGCCGCGGGCGGAATTTCTGAAATCCTTTCCCGGCAACGAGACAAACGCCGGATGGGTCGACAGCCTACTGCAATCCGCGAAGCCATACAGCCAGGCGCTCTCCGCGCATGCAGGAGAGATCAAACGGGCACAGTCCAAGCTCCTGCAAATCGAGAAGGAGAACCGGCTGAGCATCGCCGATATCAAGGAAATCAATCGCCGGGTTGCGATTGGTGAGAACCAGGCGCGCTATGCGAAGAAGGAGATGATTGAAGCCAACCTGCGGCTGGTGATCTCGATCGCCAAGAAGTACACCAACCGAGGCCTGCAGTTCCTGGATCTGATCCAGGAAGGCAATATCGGCTTGATGAAAGCCGTGGACAAGTTCGAGTACCGCCGCGGCTACAAATTCTCGACCTATGCAACGTGGTGGATTCGTCAGGCCATCACCAGGTCGATCGCCGACCAGGCGCGCACGATCCGCATTCCGGTCCACATGATCGAGACAATCAACAAGCTAAATCGCATTTCTCGCCAAATGCTGCAAGAGATGGGACGTGAACCGACTCCGGACGAACTCGCCGACCGGATGGAGATGCCGGAAGACAAAGTGCGGAAAGTCCTGAAAATCGCCAAAGAGCCGATCTCGATGGAGACCCCGATCGGGGACGACGAAGACTCTCATCTTGGTGACTTCATCGAAGATTCCCGTGTACTGTCCCCGATCGAGCATGCAACCGTGGCCAGCTTGCGGGAAACGATTCAGCAAGTGCTCGCCGGACTAACCGCACGTGAGGCCAAAGTGCTCCGGATGCGCTTCGGTATCGACATGAATACAGATCACACGCTGGAAGAAGTCGGCAAGCAGTTCGACGTCACGCGCGAACGCATTCGCCAAATCGAAGCGAAAGCGCTCAGGAAATTGCGTCATCCGACTCGTTCTGAGCAGATGAAGAGCTTCTTGGACACAGACTGAACGGTTGCCGGGCCCTTAGCTCAGTTGGTTAGAGCAGGGGACTCATAATCCCTTGGTCCTAGGTTCAAGTCCTAGAGGGCCCACCATAAAATCAAAGCCTTACGA
>JALORT010000507.1 GCA_025458755.1 Methylotetracoccus sp. | reverse complement strand
TATTGTCGGCCTATCGCGTCGGCGACTCGCCGACCAATACGCTCACGCCGCTCAATGCCTATTTCGCTCTGGTCGTCGGATATGCCCGCAAGTACGACCAGAAGACCGGAATGGGGACGGTGGTGGCGCTGCTCTTGCCCTACGCGGCGTGGATGATGCTGGCGTGGACGGGTCTGTTTGCCGCCTGGTACCTGCTCGGCCTGCCGTGGGGGCTGTAACGGCGGTCGGCTAAGAAATTACGAATGGAGCCTGCGATGAAAGAGATACCGCTTGATGAGCGTGCGGCTGAGGCGCACCTGATGAACTTTCTGTCGGTGGAGGGCGTCACCGGCGAAGAGAAGGCGATCGCTGAGACCGTCGCCGCCGCGCTCAAGAAAGTCGGAGTGCCGGAGGCGGCCATCCGGTACGACGACGCCCACACGAAAATACCGGTGCCCACCCAGACCGGCAACCTGATCGTGGAGCTGCCGGGGACGCGCCGGGGCGACCGGCTGCTCTTCTCGAGCCACCTGGATACGGTCCCGCTCTGCGCCGGCGCCAAACCCATCCTCCGGGGCGACCGGATCGTGACCGACGGCAGCACCGCGCTCGGCGGCGACGCGCGCACGGGGTGCGCGGCGATCGTCGCCATGGTCGAGACGCTGCTGAAGCACCGGCTGCCGCACCCACCGCTCACCCTGCTTTTCACCGTCCGCGAGGAGAGCGGCCTGCACGGCGCGCGCGAGCTCGACCCCAAAGACCTCGGCGGGGCCGCCATGTGCTTCAATGTGGACACCACCCACGCGCACAAGCTCATCGTCGCCGCCGTCGGTCAGGAAAACTGGGAGGTGGAGGTCAAAGGCCAGGCCTCGCATGCCGGGGTCGCACCCGAGCAGGGGATATCCGCCACGCTCCTCGGATCGATCGCACTCGCCGAAGCGCATCGCGCTGGCTGGTTCGGCAAGGTCGCGAAGCCCGAGGGCGAGGGGACCAGCAACGTGGGGGTCTTCGGCGGTAGGGACCGCAAGCGCAGCCACGACGCCGCCTTTGCCGCTGAAATCGCGGCGGGCTACCGCGAAGCCTTTCTGAAGGCGCGGGAGGCCGTGAAATCCTCTGCGGGCGAGATGGCCGAGGTGACCTTCACTTCGAAGCCGGCCTACCCGCCCTTCAAGCTCGAGGAGAATTCCCCGGCGGTGCAGTATGCCCGGCGCGCGGTCGCCTCGCTCGGCATGACGCCCGAGGTCATCAGCTCGAACGGCGGCCTCGATGCCAACTGGCTGGCCCGGCACGGCGTGCCGACGGTGACCTTCGGCTCGGGGCAGGCCGAGATCCACACCGTCAAGGAGTACGTGGACGTGCCGGAGTACCTCAAGGGCTGCCGCATGGCGGTGGTTCTGGCAACCCAGGAATAGACGTCGCGGCCGGGAAGGTCCCGGCGGGCGGATATCATGAAGACGGAACCCTCGGCACATGACACGGCGACCCTGCTCGAGTTCCTTTTCCGGCTGGGGCAAGCGTACATCGCCTGCGGCGAGCAGACGGCCAAGGTGGAGCTGAGCCTGCGGCGCAGCGCCACGGCCTTCGGCATGCGCAAGTCGTGCGTCGTGGCGTTTCCCACGGCCCTGTTCATTTCGATTCACGACGAAGCGGGCGAACGCGTTACCCTGGCCCAATGCGAGCCGCAGACGCTGCGGTTGGACCAGATCGCGGAGGTTCTCGCGTTAGGCGATGCAGCCCAGAAAGCCGATGTGGCGCCGGCCGATGGCCTCAAGCGGCTCTCGGAGATCCTGGCGGAGCAGAGGCGCTTCGGCGCCGCCGGGATCGTCGTGGGCCACACGATTCTCACCGTCGGGCTGACGATGGTGCTGATGCCGACGGCCGCCAACCTGGCAGCGGCGGCGGCGCTGGGCTTCATCGTCGGCATGGTGAAACTGGCCAACCGCGGGCGTGCCATTCTATCGGTGCCCCTGCCGGTGATCGCCGCAGCGCTCGTCTCCGCGCTTGTTTTCCTCGCCGTGAAGCATGGCCTGCCGGTGGATCCCCTGCACGCGCTGGTGCCGCCGCTCGTCACCTTCCTGCCGGGAGGGATGCTTGCGCTCGGCATGGTGGAGCTCGCCTACGGGGACATGGTGAGCGGGGCGAGCCGCCTGACCGCCGGCTTCGTGCAGCTGGTGCTGCTGGCATTCGGGCTGGCGGTGGGCGCCGTGCTCGTCGGCTACAGCCCCGACGACTTGACCACTTCCGCCGAGCAGTACGAGAAGCTGTTGGAGGCGGCCTGGGCCGGCGTGCTCGTCTTCGGCCTGGGAGTTTATCTCCACTTCTCGGCGCCGCGACGCTCGCTGCTGTGGATTCTGCTCGTGCTGCTGATCACCTTTGCGGTGCAGCGGCTCAGTGGCGGCCTTTTAGGGTGCGAGGTCAGCGGCTTCTTCGGCACGCTGGTGGCCACGCCGCTGGGCTACCTGGTTCAGCTCCGCTTCCGCGGCCCGCCGGCAACCGTGACCTTCCTGCCCGCCTTCTGGCTTTTGGTGCCGGGCGCCCTGGGCCTGCTGAGCGTCACGCGCATGTTGAGCGACCGCGCCGCCGGGGTCGACGGCATTGTCACGGTCGTATTCGTGATCACCTCGATCGCTCTCGGCACGCTGGTGGGCGCTTCCGTTTACAAGTGGGGCACCGAAACCTTCGGCTGGTGGCAGCTCCAGATCGGGCGGGTGGAGTCCTACATGCGGCGCGAGAAAAAGCGTTGAAACGGAAGACCGTAGACGAACCGCCTTGCCCAACGCCCGATCGGTGAGGCTGGCGAAGCAACTGATAGGAACCAATGGTTTCGCCTTTGCTGTTCAGCCGGCTTGAAAGCCGAAATCTTTTGAATTAGGTTGGTGCTCGATCCCGGTTCGCCGACCCCGCCGAGGTTTTCACACCCGCTGTCCCCGGCTTTAACCGTAGGTCGGGGGAGAGGCCGCCTTGGCGAAGAAATTTTCGCATAGCTCGTTTTGTAGACGCGGACGCAGGAGAAGACAGGCGCAGTCGAAACCGGCTGGGACGTTGTGTCCCGGCACTCCCGAAAGGCATTCTATGCACACGACTCGATACCCCGGTCTCAGGAATCTCCACCACTTCATCCGAATCGCTGCCGGCATTTTTCTCTCCCTGACCTTCGCCTGC
>JALORT010000114.1 GCA_025458755.1 Methylotetracoccus sp. | reverse complement strand
GGCGCCGCGCAGCCTCACCGGAATATTCTTCTGGGTGAGACCGTTGCTGACCCCCGGAAAATCGATGGCAATGCGCGCCGGATTGTCGGTCTGGAACATCCTGGGTTGGATAACGGGACCATCGAACGTGATCTCGAAACGCAGACTGCCCCCGGACGTCGTGCCGAAATCGATGGACTTCAGGCTCACCACCTCGCCGCGGGCATCCAACGTCACCAGCAGACAGAGGCCGAAAAGCAGAGCGGACCTCAGCAGGGACGACAGGCGGTCCGCGATCACGAAGGCGGCCGCGGTCATGCTGCGCGCGCGCGCGCGACACGCCTCCCCCAATGAACAGGACATTCCGGCCCGGTGACGGTTCGACATCAGCGCTCTATGCATGGCTATTCGGTATTCGGCGTTCTATCTTCGGTCGGCGGGTTCGGTGAGATCCAGCGACGCTTGCCGTTCCTCCCAGACACAAGACCGCTGCTCGACCTGCTCGATCAACTCGATCCGGTCCGGTTCCACCGCAACCACGCGACCGAGGCGAAGGCCCATGTAGGTTCCGGTACGTACGCGGTGGATGGTCGCATCCTTTGCCTGGACCAAGCCCCAAAGTTCGCCGTGCAGTCGAATGGTGCCGACCATCCGCAGCGCATCCAGCTCGAAGGATTCGAGCTCTTCTTTGGCCCGGTTCGGATCCGGCCGATTCGCACTGCACTGGGCCGCATCGCCGGCCTCGTCATCGCGCTGCGTTCGCCGGAAAGGGTCCTGAATCTGTTCAACACGAAACAAGAACGGTTCCGCCGTCTTCGGCACCGGCAGCGCCGCCACAGGCTCTTTCTTTCGCGACCTGACCTCAGTGACGTACTCTTGAAGATCGCCGAAATTGTCCTCGCTGCACGCGGCCAGCAATGACATCATGACCACCAAGGCCGCAGGCGACAGCGACATCAGGCCCACCGGCCGGCCGACATCACGGAACATCGTGCAGGCTCCACATCAGCGGATTCACTTGTTTGCCGGCGAGTTTGTCTTCGCCTTATCAACCGTTTCCGCCGCGGTTTCTTCGAGGTAGCGGTAGGTTTTGACCGTCGCATCCATCACCAACGGATCCTTGCCTTTGGCGTCGCCCCGGCGGGCAATCTTGACGTTGTGCACCGTGACGATGCGGGGTAATGACGCCAGTCCGCTGACGAAGGTTCCGAACTTCAGATAATCTCCGATGACCCTGATCTGAATCGGCAGTTCGGCATAGAATTCCTTGTTGGCCTCATCCCCGGGCTTGAACAACTCGAATTCCAGACCGCTGGCGAGGCCGGTCTGGGAAACATCCACCAGCAACTCGGGGACTTGGGTCCGGTCGGGGAGTTGTTTTAGCAGATCCCCGAAAGTCTGTTCAATCTGCTCCAGTTGCTTGCGGTAGACGTCCAAATTGGCCGCTTTTTTCTGCTTCACCTCGAAGGTTCTCTTCAGTTCCGCCTCACGCTCAATCTCGCTGTCGAGCCGCGTATACTGCTCCTGGGTGTCGAAGTAGTAGGCTATCGCGACCACGCTGAGACACATCAAGGCAATCACGCCCGCCTTGACCGGCGCCGGCCACATTTCGGCCTTGTTCACACTCCAATCGATCTCGCTCAAGTTCATGATTCGGGTTCCCGATCTGCGACCGCCTGGGCCGCCTGCTCGACCTGGAGGGTAAAATTGAGCCCCGCCGATCGCTTCAGGTCCCGTTCGCTACCCACCTGAATCACCTTGAGGACCGGCTTCGAGAACCAGGGCGAACTCTCGAGGTTGTGGAGAAAACCCGAAACGCGTGAATTCGATTGCGCCACGCCGTTAATCACCAGCCGCCGGTCAGTCTGCCCGAGATCGATCAACGCCACCCCGTCCGGCACTCGGCGTGCGATTTCATCGAACAGATGCACCATCTCCGGACGGCTGGTCTGGAGCTGCTGAATGATCTCCATGCGCGCCAGCAGGTTCCGCTTCTTCACATCGAGCGACTGAATCTCCTTGATTTTCTCGTCGAGCGTCCGAATCTCGGACTGCAGAAAGTCGTTCCGACGCACTTGGATGTCGATCAACCGGTCCATGTGCAGGTGCACGATGCCCATGACCACGGCACTCAGGAACATGCACAGCAGGATGCGCGCGATCAGGTCCTCGCGCTTTTTCCTCCTCACCTCGTCCCGCCACGGCAGCAGGTTGATGCGTGCCATCAGTCGAAACTCCTCAACGCGAGTCCACAGGCCACCATCATCGCCGGCGCCTCGGCGGTCATCGTCTCCGGCTTGACCTTTTGCGCCACGGACATGTTGGCGAACGGATTGGCAATCGTCGTCGGAATCCCCAACATGGACTCCGCGCAGGTGCCCATGCCTCGTATCGACGCGCAGCCGCCGGCCAAAATCAGCTTATCGATGCCGCGATTGGCGCTCGAGGAATGAAAAAACTGCATGGCCACGTTGATCTGCTGCGCCATCGACTGCTTGAACGGTTCCAACACTTCAGTAATATAGTTCGCGGGAAGCGTCCCCAATTTCTTCGCATGACCCGCCTCGGCGTAAGTCAGCCCGAATTTCTGCTGAATGAGCTCGGTGAGGCCCCTGCCGCCGAAGCCCTGCTCCTTGTTAAAGATGCATCTCCCGCCATGGATCACGCTGAGTGTCATCGTCGTCGCGCCGACATCAGCGATCGCGATGGCGGGCTCGACGTCGGAATCATGATCACCCGCAACGTCGGGAAGCAGCTCGAACGCGTTCTCGATCGCATAGGACTCGACGTCGACCACGTCAGCCTTCAATCCCGCAAATTCGACCGCGGCGACACGATCCTCCACGTTCTCGCGGCGTGATGCCACCAGCAGCACATCAGCCCACTCGCGGTTCTTCTCGTTCGGACCCAACACCTCGAAGTCGATGCGCACCTCGTCCAGCGGGTAGGGTACGTAGCGATCGGCTTCCAAATTGACCTGGAGCTCGAGTTCTTCATCCGTCAGTGAGGCAGGCATCTGGATGGTCTTCGCGATCACCACGGACGTGGGCACCGCCAGCGCAGCATGCTTGAGTTTCGTCCCCGAACGCTTGACCGCGGACTGGATGGCCTGACCGATCAGTTCGACATTCGCGAGCGTCTTGTCGACGACCGCACCCTGCGGGAGGGGCGCAACCCCGATACTCTCGACCCGATAGGTGCTACCGTCCCTGCTCAATTCAAGCAATTTCACCGCGGCCGAGCTGATGTCGATGCCCAGCAGGGCGGGCTTCTGCCGACGAAGTTTAAACATCCCAAGGTCTATCGATCAGGTGGCCGCAAGCGTTGCAGACAATGTCGAGAGGTCGTCAGACTCGGCCGCTCGAGCAGCGGCTTTGACAAGGCATCTCGACCCAAGGCTTAATAGATGCTGTACCATAGTATGGTCAAAAAGTGATCGGCTCGTTTGTTGTTGGGGCGGTCTACGGCGCCGTGTCACCGCCTGCACGGATTCCAATCATCAACTCCCGCTAGTGGCGTGGTCAGACGCAAAGCCCAATCTCCCTCGCTCTCTTTCAGGCTGCTGCGCGGCTTTTTCGCGCTTTTGCTGTTCACCCTGTTTTTCGGCGCAGTCACCGTTCTCGGCCTGTATTACTATCTGGAACCGCAACTGCCGGACATCGAGAGCCTGAACGATGTCCGCTATCAAATCCCGATGAATGTGTACAGCAAGGAAGGCAAGCTGATGGCCCAGTACGGTGAGAAGAAACGGACGCCGGTCGCCATCACCGACGTACCGGAAGACCTGATCCACGCCTTCCTTGCGGCCGAGGATGATCGCTTTTTCGATCATCCCGGCGTTGACTATCAGGGGTTGTTACGAGCAGTTTTCGCCTTTGTAAGCACCGGCGAGAAACGTCAAGGCGGCAGTACCATCACCATGCAGGTGGCGCGTAATTTCTTTCTGAGCAGCGAAAAAACGATGCTGCGGAAAGTCAGAGAGATCATGTTGGCGGTCAAGATCGAATCGACGCTCTCGAAGCAACGCATCCTGGAGCTTTACCTCAACAAGATTTACTTCGGCCACCATGCCTACGGCATCGCTGCGGCGTCGCAGATCTATTACGGCAAGCCGATCGCCGAGCTGGATCTGGCGGAAATGGCCATGATCGCCGGGCTGCCGAAAGCCCCTTCCCGTTTCAACCCGATCGCGGACCCGGACCGCGCTATTCTCCGCCGCAACTACGTGCTGCAGCGGATGTTCAAGCTGCATTACATTACCGTCGACCGGTATCAGGAGGCCGTCGGCAAGATCAATACGGCACAGCTGCATACCCAAGCGATCGAAGTCAACGCGCCCCACATGGCGGAGATGGTCAGGAACGAGATGGTTCGCCAGTACGGCGAAGAGGCTTATGTCAACGGCTATCAGGTCTACACGACTCTCGACAGTCAGCTGCAGCTCGCCGCCGAGAAATCCGTTCGCAAGAGCCTGCACCACTACGACCGGCAGCGCGGCTACCGCGGACCTCAGCGGCGTATCGACCTCCGAAAAGCCAAGACCGATGCCGACTGGGAAACCATCCTGCAGGGTGTCGCCGCCGGCGGCGACACCCTTCCCGCACTGGTGCTTTCGGTCAGGGATAAATCGGCCACCGTCTACATCGCCGGCACCGGCATGACCGAATTGGGGTGGGAAAACATGCGCTGGGCCAAGCGGCGCTCATCCGCATCAGGCGTGGCGACGGTGCCCGGAAGTCCAAAGGACATGGTAAAACCGGGCGACATCGTCCGCCTCCAACTCAACGAGGACGGTTCATGGAAATTGAGCCAGATTCCTGAAGTCGAAGGCTCGCTGGTCGCGCTCAATCCCGATGACGGCGCGGTCCTCGCCGTCATCGGCGGCTACGATTTCGCGCTCAGCAGCTTTAACCGCGCGACCCAATCCCAACGCCAGCCTGGTTCCGGGTTCAAACCTTTCCTGTATTCCGCAGCGATGGAGAACGGTTACACACCCGCCAGCATCGTCGTCGATGCGCCGATCGTGATCACCGACCGCTCGCTCAGCGGAGGCGCCTGGCGCCCGAAAAATTACAGCGGGAAATTCTACGGCCCTACCCGCCTGCGTGTCGCTCTGGCCCAGAGTCGCAATTTGGTGTCGGTGAAGCTGCTGAAGGACATCGGGTTCGACAAGACGATCGAAATGGCGATGCGTTTCGGCTTCGTGAAAGACGAATTGCCCCGATCAATGTCGCTGGCGCTCGGCAGCGGCTATGCCAGCCCGCTGCGGATGGCACAGGGGTATGCCGCCTTCGCGAATGGCGGATTCCGCGTCGACCCGTACTTCATCACGCGGATCGACTCCCATGACGGAAGGACGATTTTCCAGGCCCGCCCGAAGATCGCCTGCCCAAGCTGCACCGATGAGAGCACGTCCTCCGCCGATGCCGCGCCACGGATCCTGACCCCGCAGGTCCACTACCTGATGAACTCCATGCTGCAGGACGTGATCCGGACGGGGACCGCGAAAGCGGCGCTCCGACTCAAACGACCTGACATTGCCGGCAAGACCGGCACGACCAACGATTACCGGGATGCGTGGTTCAACGGATACGCACCGGCGATGGTCGCGGTATGCTGGATGGGATTCGATTCATTCAAATCGCTGGGGAAAAAGGAGACCGGGGGCGAGCTGGCGCTGCCGATGTGGATCGATTTCATGCAAACGGCGCTGGCAGGGATACCGCCGAAAGTCTTTCCGCAACCGAGCGGTTTGACCTCAGCAAAAATCGACCCCGGTTCCGGCATGACCACAGGGTCCGGAAACAGCTCGGCGGTAATGGAACTGTTCCCTTCCGACAAGGTGCCGAAGAAGGCGCCTAAACCGAAACGCAAACCGGCACCGGCGGAAGACAGCGGACGAAGAGGTGAATCCGGTGGTGGCCGGTCTATGGAGTCCCTGTTTTGAACCTCGGCGCGGCAGCGGTGGTCACGGGTGAAAACACGCGAGAAAATTCAGTCACGCATCGCCCAGGAAGCGGCGCGACTGATGATCGAAGAGGGTATCGAGTGCCATCACAGGGCCAAAATGAAAGCGGTCTCTCGGCTCGCGATCCGGGATGCCAAGCGGTTGCTGCCGAACGACGAAGCGGTCGATGCGGCGCGTCAGGAATATCTCCGTTTGTTCGGGCCGTCGTCCCCGCCGCAGTACATCGAGGACTTGCGGGCCCTCGCTCTGCAGGTTATGGACAAACTCGAGTCGTTCTCACCGCGATTGGTGGGCAGCGTCGCCGACGGAACGGCGGGCCGGCACAGCCCGATCGTGATTCACGTTTTTCCGAATACCCCGGAGGACGTGCTCGTGACCCTGATCGATCTTCGCATCCCCTATCGTGAAGGCCACCATGTGGCGAGATTGGGGAAGGAGCGGATCGCGGCGCTTCCGGCCGTCAGCCTAAATCATCCCCGCTCGACCATCGATATCCTGGTCTTTCCGCCCGAGTCGCTGGGAAAAAGTCCGAACAGAAAGAAAGAGTCACCCGTCCAAGCCACCTGCAGCGACCTGCGCCGCATGCTAATGACCGCACGCCGCAAGCGCCAAGCCGAGGCATCATTGTCGTGACGTGGCACCGGGCGCCGGTCGGTGCCAGACGACTCACGCGCGATTGTACTTCCGCCGGAATTTGTCGACGCGACCCGCGGTGTCGACGATCTTCTGCTTACCCGTATAAAATGGGTGGCAGGCGGAGCAGACTTCCACATGCAGTTCCTTACCGAGCGTCGAACGCGTCTCGAATGTGTTGCCGCAACTGCAAGTCACGGTGATGGTTTTGT
>JALORT010000113.1 GCA_025458755.1 Methylotetracoccus sp. | reverse complement strand
GGGGCATTTTCCGGCCCCGATGAATGGGTGCAGGTCCGCTTCACTCCGGCCGAAAAAGGCGACAATCCGTTCCTTTCTCTCGCGATGGGACTATTCCCGCTGCTGCCGGGCGCTGAATTGTCGGTTGACGCGATTGCCGACTGTTTGGCGAACGAGCCTTCCTCCATCGACGAATTTGCCGCGCAGGCGCTGCAGAGCAGATCTCCCGAGGCTCAGCTGCTGCTGTTCGCCGACCAGTTCGAGGAGTTGTTCACGGCACGCGTCGCCGAGCGACACCGCGCACCGATGGTGGCACTGGTGGAAACGATTGCGCGGTCACGGCGCGTCCGGCTGGTGCTGACGCTGCGCGCCGATTATTACGAGCACTGTCTCCGCTACGACACACTGGCGGCGCGTTTGCGTGACAGCAGCTTTCCCCTGGCCGCACCGACCGGCCGCGCATTGACGGAAATGATCGAGCAGCCGGCAAGGGCCGCCGGGATTGAATTGGAGCAGGGGCTGGTGGACGAGATTCTCAGGGACGCCGGTGACAAACCTGGAAGCCTGGCCCTGCTGGAATTCACCCTCGAGCGGCTGTACGAGATGAAACGCAACGGCCTGCTGACGCGAAGCGCCTACCGGCAGTTGAAGGGGGTGGACGGTGCGATCGAAATTCAAGGGGAGAGGGCGGTCCGGGACCCGGCGGGAAATGTCAACGATGCGGCATTGTGGGGCGTGTTCGACGCCTTGGCCGAGGTCGACGAAACCGGCGGCGCGGTGCGTCGCCGGGCTGCGATGACCGAGTTTTCCGACGCCGAACAAGCCCTGATCCAAAGTTTGATCAAAGCACGCTTGGTCACGACCGACCGAGACGAGGCCGGCCAGTCCTGGGCCGAAGTCGCGCACGAAGCCGTGTTGCGGGCCTGGCCCCGCTATCGCGATTGGCTGGCGCGCCACCAGGGGTTCAAGCTTTGGCGAAAACGCCTCGAGGTGCGGCTCCAGGATGGGAGTTTGCTGCAGGGCGCGCCGCTCGCGGTTGCCGAGAGCATGCTGCGCGACTGGGGCGAAAAGCTGGCACCCGCGCAGCGCGATTTTATCGCGCGCAGTTCGGCGGCCGAAAGCCGGCGGAAGCAGCGGCGCCGCGGGGGGTACATGGCGCTGTTGGCTGGTCTGTTCGGGCTGAGTGCCTGGCTCTACCCGATGGCCAAGGCCGAACGGGATCGCCGGACTCCCATTTACCGCGCCGAGGAATGGGAAGTAATTCCCGCCGGCGAGTTCCTGATGGGCGCGCCCCCCGAGGACGACGAAGCCTCATCGGATGAGAGGCCCCAGCGCAAAGTGACGATTGCCAAACCGTTCCGTCTGCTGCGGCATGAAGTAACTTTTGAGGAGTACGACCATTTCGCCTATGCGACCGGCCGGCGGCCTCCCAGCGACTCGGGTCTACTCGATGGGTTTGGCCCGGAGGAACGGAAAAATCTGCCGGTGATTAACGTGCCTTGGCGCGAAGCCCGGGCCTATGCGGAATGGCTGACCCGGGAACGCCAGGAGAAGCGTCCTTTCCGGCTGCCGACCGAGGCGGAGTGGGAATATGCGGTACGGGGCGGCACGACAGCCCGAAGGTTCTGGGGCGACAACGCGGACGAAGCCTGCGCCTATGCCAACGTGTTCGACCGCGGGCATGAGCACGAGCTTGTTCGTAAGTACGGATCCAGAGTGCTCACCCACCCGGCGCACGATTGTGATGACGGCTATGCCTTCCTCGCACCGATCAAATCTTTGAATGCCAACCCCTGGCGTCTCTACGACATGTTAGGCAACGTCTACGAATGGGTTCAGGATTGCTACCAGGAGACATACGAAGGCGTCTCGCAGCAGGGTGGGGCGGTCGAGCGTAAAGACTGTAACAAGCGGGTGATCCGCGGCGGTGCCTGGTCGTACCTCGCGCCGAAGGACGTGCCGGAGTCCGTCAGGTCGTCCTCACGCTTCGGCGTCTCCCCGGAAATGCAGCACTCCACTCTAGGGTTCCGTCTCGCGCAGGATTTGGAATGACGGCGTCGCCTCGGATGGTCCCAAGCGCTTTGTTCGGAACGCAGCTGGTTGGCTTTACCAGGCGTACCGAATGCCCCCGCTGAAAAAGTGCGCTGTCTGACTGCTCAACACTTGGGCGTTGTAATCGAAGTAGAAATTCACATTCTCGACGGCCAGCAGTGCCAGCCCTGCGCCTAAAATGCCGGCGTCGCGCTCGCCGGGCCGATCTGCGGTGCCGAGCGATACCGTTTGGCCACCAGACAGCTGGCCTGGAACGGTATTTTGCAGCGTCCCGAATTGATGCAGGTAAAGGGCTCGGAGCTCGACCTGGAGCTTTAGGCTTTCGTTCATGGGGAAATCCTGCCGTGCTCGGGCGCCGACCAAGGTGTCCAGTTGGTACAGCGTCCTGCCGCTCACCGTCAGGCCCTGACCGTCGGCAAACAGTCCCTTCTGGGTAAATGGGTCCTGCTGCATCCATCCCAATTGCAGTGCCACCAAAGGCTGCAGCGACACTATCCCCGACCTGAAGGTGTAACTTCCCTCCGTGTAATTGCTGACGCGGTTGCCTTCGGTCGAGCCCTGTGCGCGGCGCGGCTGCCCCGCGGTGATGGTCTGTTGCGACGTATAGGTTTCATTCGCATAACCGAGCACCGACTTGAGCTGCCAGGCCCCCGTCGTGTACGCCCCGTAGAGGCTGATTCCGGCCGTATTCACCGCGCTGCGGTTCCTGAACGTGCTGTTGGTGGTCACATCGCTGTGTGCGCTGAAACCGGAGATGCCGAGCGCGAGGCGTTCCGTCAGCTGGCCGTCGACACCCAACACGAATCCTGCGGTGTCGGCGCTGTAGCCGGGGCTGTCCCCACTGGCATTCACCGATGAAAACATACCGAGTCCGCGCCCCCAGAAACCGAGGCTGGCCGGCGGACAGCCTTCGCCCAAGGGCGCGTTGAGCCGTCCCGTCGCCATCCGGTTGATCATATATATGAGATTCGTAGCGACGCGTGCACCCGGTCCCATCGGGTCCTGCAGTGGAACGCTGTTCAAGTCCAGGTAGACATTGTTGGAATCGTAAGCCAGCGAGGGTGTCAGCAGCGGATCGATCGAGGCCAGATTGGAATCCAGTGCGTCAAGGAATCGGCCGCTGATTGCGGAGGCGGACAGGATCGTATAACGACGCGGACCATAGCGGCCATTCTCCGCCAGTACCGCGACCTGCGCGTCGCCCAGGTTGGCCAGGCCCTTAACATCGAGCAAGCTGGATTGATTCGGGTCGATGGCGGTCTGGAAGGCGGACCCATTCTGAAACGCGACATTGCCGTTGACGGTCAGCGTGCCGATCGAACCGCCCGGAGCGATCCGGCCGGCGTTGTCGACGTTGCCGTCGATGGTCCCATGGCCGCTGAGGACACCGTTCGGCCCGATGTTCACCAGGCCGAACAGGCTGGCGTCGGGGTGCGCGGCATCGCCGACCTGCAGGTTGCCGTTGTTGATCTGCGTGCCGCCGCGATAGGTGTTGCTGTTGTTGAAGACCAGGAGCCCGGTGTTCTCCTTTACCACATTGCCGTCGCCGCGTATCGATCCGGTATAGGTACCGGTGTTGGCTTGGTCGAAGACCACGGTGGCATTGTTCGTAATGTCGCCTTGCAGGCTATTCGTGTCGCCCTGCAGTACGCCGGCCAACACCGTGGTACCTCCGGCGTAGGTGTTGGTGCCGGTGAGGATCAGCGTGGCGTTGCCCACCTTGCTCAGGTTACCGGTCCCGCTGATGTCCGCACCGAAAACCGACCGGTCTAGAGGACCGAAGATGGCCGTTCCATTGTTGATCAGACTGCCGGTGAAGGTCCCGCCGGAATAGTCGTAACTGCCATTGTTGATCAATCCGATGCCGGTCGATGCGACGCCGGAGATTGTGCCTCCGGACTGGACAAAGCGGCCGTTATTCAGTGTGTTGGCAGAACTGAGCGACCCGCCAGACAGCGTGTAAGCGCCTGTACGGCTGATTGTCAGCGTGTCGATGACGGTGTGATTCCCACCGGCCTGTAGGAAGGTGCCTTGAGCACCATTGATTCCGAGGTTCTCATTGGATGCCATCAGGGTGCCGTCACTGAGGGCATAGCTCCCCCGACCGCCGAACTGCCCGATCGTCAGCGTACCGCTGACCGTGTGCGTTCCGCCCGTTTGAACGAACGTGCCGAATCCGCCGTCGCCATCGCCGATGATCTCATTCGTTACCGTGTTCAGATTCCCTCGAATGAGGGTGTAGGTCCCGTTGGCATCGAATCCCTTGGTGGAAGAGCCAATGACTAAGGTCTCGCCGACCGTATGCGTCCCGCCCGATTGCGTGAAACTGCCCCCGCCGCCACGGCCAATAAATGCGCTGGCTGCGGTCAGAAGACTGTCGTCGCCGCTTAATTCGTAGGTACCCTGACCTCCGACCCGCCCGATGGTTAGCACATCGCCGACCGTATGCGTCCCGCCCGTTTGGGTGAAGGCGCCGACGCCTCCAACGCCGTCGCCGACAATCACTTCCCTGGCATTCACGGTCCCTCCGCGGAAGGCATAGAGCCCTAGGGGGTCCAGCCCGGTTACCGATGTGCCTACCAGCAGTCGGTTACTCACGGAAACTGCGCCGCCCGTTTGGACGAAGCTGCCGGTGGCGCCATCGATATTTGCGATAATCACGTCGCCGGCGTCAAGGCTGCCCCCGATGAGCTCATAGGTTCCATTGCCGCCAACCCCGACCCCCTGCACGGACGAACCGATGTACAGCGCATTGCTCACGGTGTGCGTCCCGCCCGTTTGCGTGAAGGTGCCGGTGCCATCAGCACCGCCCCCGACGATCTCGTTCACCGTAGTGAGGTTACCTCCCTGGAGCACATAGGTCGCGCTGCCGGCCATTCCCTGTGCCGACGAGCCGATCAACAACGTGTCGCCGACAGTATGCGTCCCGTCGGCTTGGATGAAAGTGCCGACACCGCCGAGGCCAATGTTCTCGTTGAAGGTGGTCAGGAGGCTGCCGCCACCGGTGAGCACAAAGCTGCCTTGCCCCCCGGCCTGCCCGACAGTCAGCGACTGGACGCTGACACTGCCGGCGGACTGGATCAGGCGGTCACCGCCGCTGGGACCGCTGATCAGGATGCTCTCGGTGACGGTGAGATTGCTCCCGGTAGTCAGCTCGAGAAGGGTGCCGCCTGTCCCACCGCCCACGGTGATGTTCATGAGCGTGGTGTCGGCTGCCGGACCGTTCACTGTGACATCGCCTTGGTTGGTCGCGATGACAGGATCCAGGAACTTATTGGGCAGAAAGCCCAATTCCCAGTTGGCCGGGTCATCCCAGTTGCCGGAACCCGTCGTCCAGTTCAGGGTACCGGTCGGGGTGGCCAGAAAGGCGCGCGACTGGCCCGACGGGTTGATTCCCACGCCCACGATTTGTCCGAACGCGTTGATGGCGCGGGCGTCTGACAGGTTCCATCCCGGGCTGCTCAGATCCAGCCGGCTGTCGAGGCTGGTGAATGCGATGTTTCCGCTGGCATCGCGCCAGGCCAAGAAGGCCTCGGTGCTGGATCCGACGATTTGGCCGATAGTGTTGATGTCATACGCAACACTGCTGGTGACGTCACCCGGGAAAAGGTCGGTCATGACGCCGTTCTGGTACAGAAAGGCATGTTGGAAACTACCGTTGCCCGCCGCGCCGACGACCTGTCCACCGTCGTTGATGGCCAACGCCGTGCTGGTGCTGCCGCCGATGGTATTGATGATCGGAACGATGCTGCCGTCGCTTTGCCGAACGAAGCCGATCGAGCCCTCCGCGCCGACTACTTGCCCGACATTGTTGATATCGCTGGCAGCGCTGTACGCGCTGTTCGGAAGAAGGTTGATAATGCCGCCGTTCTGGTACAGAAAGGCTTGTCCGAAACACCCGTTGCTCGCCTGACCGACGACTTGTCCGGTGTCGTTGAGGCCAAGTGCAATGCTGGTATCGCCCCCCAGCGTTCCCAGATCGGTGATGACAAACTGCGGCGTGGCTCCGGCGCAAAACGTGGTACTGCTCAACACAACACCGATCGCTTTGGCCAGAGGCTTACGCGAGCAGTGCCTCAATATTTCTGAAGACACAAGACTTCCCCCGTCTTCCTTGTTGAATTGCAGGCACGAACTTGAAGGCTGGGCCGACGCCGCATTCGGCGGCCCTAATCCGGCAGTCCGAAACCCGCCACACCGCCTTCACGATGGCCGCCATTCGGCGGTCACCAACCAAGACAGACTGCACCGAATGGACCGGTAATGTATCGTACGCTAGCGCGATACGGTGGGTCCAGCCGAGGGTACGATCGCCGATTGACACCGTACCATCGTTATGTTCTCTACTGCATTCAGTCCGCAGGCGATGGCCGTGTTCACCGTACCTCGGTTCGTCTCCCAGCACGCGAGCCGTCCCGGAAAGGGAACCAGCGCACCCTTGGCGTCCGCGGGCAAGGACCCAAGAGGATCATGCCTTCGTGTCAGGCTTCCACCCGCCGGAGCCGCACCTATCGGACGCATCAAGTAGGTGCTCCGGCGCATTATGCCGAGCATGTCTCGGGTGAGAGCTTGTGAATTTATCGTAACGTGCGCCGTGCGCACGTTCTGACTTCTACACCCTTATCCAGTCAGGTAGCCGAAGAAACGGCGGAGGAACGCGTGACATCCAACGACCGGAGTTCGGCCCAATGTGCCGACGAACTGGTGTTGTGTGGTACGGCCCACCACAAGGCGGGGCGGCTGCCACAAGCCGAGGAATGCTATCGGGCGGCCATCGCCGCTGACCGCAGAAATTTCGCGGCGCTCCACCAGTTGGGCGTCTGCTTGAACGCCCAGGGCAAGCCCGATGAATGCATGCAGTGGATCCGC
>JALORT010000112.1 GCA_025458755.1 Methylotetracoccus sp. | reverse complement strand
CGTACCAACGCACCCACATGTAGAACACGGTGTAGATCGCCAACGCAAACGTCAGCCACTTCACATCCAACAACGGCTTTTCCGCCGCCGCTACGCCGCCTAAAGTTGTTGCAGCCATAAATTAAACCTCCAAGTGTGTGTTGTTAACCCGAACCCCGAACACCACGCCCGGAATCCGGCTCGACCTCAGCGTCCTGCTCTTTCTGCGTCCCCAACGAACCGACTCGCGCCGACCCGCCGGAAATCCCCCGCACGACCCGCCGGAAATCCCCCGCATCCCTCGGTGGAGCAGCAGTCTATTTACCGATCCAACCCTTGTCAAGAAAAACTGCGACACTTCGTCGCACCCCCTGCAAGTCATTGATTAAGCTGTCAAAAAAAGGACATCACGGGAGCCATCGGGGCGTGCCCTGAGAAAAAAAGTGTGTTGCGGCATATCAAATCGGCGTCGTGATGACGCAACCGACAGTAAAAAAGTGCTCGTGGCGGGACAGAAGTCGCCGTTCGCCGGAAACCCCGCGTGGCAGCAGGGAACGGCGAAACGGCGCCAGACAGGGCGGGACTGAACGGGCTTACGGATCCGGCAGCAGGACGAGGATTTCGCCCTTCCCGAGCGACGCGTGGTCTCCTGCATAGCGGCGGACACGCGGCGGCCGGCGTGCAAAATCGGCGAACGCCCTGCCGTGGAGCACCGGACTGCGGAACAATAGCGACAGAAACCCGAGAGTGTGCGTCCCGCAGTCGTTAAAGGTCGCGGGAAGCATAGCCGGCGCTTGGGCCAGCACGAGGGTGCCGCGTTTCATGGCGTAACCGGGATAAGGCCCGAGTCGCCCCTTGATCGCAATCGTGCCGGCAATCATCCGGGACCCCGCATAGGCGCCAGCGTCGCCCTCGATCACGATCAGCCCTCGCCGCATGTGGTCGCCCACGCGATCGCCGGCAGATCCTTCGATGAACAAGCACCCGCCGGCCATGCCCTTGCGGTTGCCAGGCAGGGCGCCGCCCACAAAATCACCCGCGTTGCCTCGCACATGAACTTCACCGCTTTTCATCTCAGCGCCGCAGTAGATGCCCACATCGCCGTCGACGCTAATGGTGCCCCCTCGCATCTGGTAACCGACGTAGGCGCCGGCATCTCCTGCGACTCGGATGGATCCGGCCGCCATGCCCCGCCCGAGATAGTCGAAGCGGGCATCGCCCGGTGAGAAAGTGAGCCCGTCACCGTCCGGGGTGATGCGGATGTCAAAAAAATGGCCGACCGGTTCGGTGCGGTTGCCGTAATGCAATGCGATCGCGGCAATCTCGGCGGGATCCCTTCCCGCGAGGTTGTCGGGCATCAACGGCGAGACATCGAGACGCTGCCGGAGGGTGGTTTTAAGCGAAAGAGTAACGGCCGTCATCGTCTGGTCCTGTCTGGTCGCGTCATGATGGCTGGCCCATGATCTCGTGAAGGCGGAACAGGAACGGGCCTAACTTGCCGCCGTAATTTCCCGCGCTGATCCGACGGATGCCGGAACTCGCGCCGAGCCGGCACACGGCATCGAGCCCGGCCCGCATGGCGCGCTTGATGTCCTGCTCGGATAAACCGTCGATGACGATCTCCATCACCGACTCGATTTCCGGAGAAAGCTGGGTGTCTGTCTGCCCTTTCAGCGTGGGGCAGAACGCATCGTTGGTCGAAGCGTTCAACGCCTTATACTTGGAACCGACCTTGGAACCGGACCGCACCACCCCGCCCGGGAACGGCATGATGACGTTGGGCACCGTACTCATCGCAGCAATGGCCGCCTCGCAGGCCGCCAGGGCTTGTGGCTGCGATTCCGCCAGGACGAGAAAATTGCCCCCGCCGACCGCGGGGACCATGCAGGTACTTTCGTCACACAGGAATTCGCCGTCCATGACCGGCACACGCCAGTAGCGCCGGCCGTCAATTTTCTTGGACAGCTGAAAGCCGTCGCCGAAAAACCGCAGATTTTTGCCCAATGCAATCGGATCGCCTGAAGTGATACCGGCAAACAGCGCCGAGGTCGGGGCGGTCAGCACGCACTGGCCGGCCCGCGTTTCCAGCTGCTTCGCGAGCCCCTTGCCTCCCATCGCAAAGATCATTGCGGCGATCCCGGGACGGCCATCCGGCGTCTCGGAAGGGTCGAGTTCCCGTTCGATTCCCGCCTCGCAGCCGCAGGCAATCACCGAAGTCGCGAAGCCGGTCATCGCCTGCGCGGCATGATAGGCCCACTTCAAATTCTGCGCCGTAATGATCACCCGCGTTGCCTTCATCGGGAAGGCTTCCGCGAACGTATCATCAATTTCGACCCCGTTGATGTTCATGCGGAGGCTCCCTGGCGACAAGGATGGACCAGGAGGTTGCTGCGACCGTCACCCTCGATTTCCCAATCCCGGATCACGAAGTTGTCGAGGTTCATCGTGAGATAGCGATCAAAATAGGGACGGAGGTGTTTCTCGATGCCACGGTCGAACTCGGGCTTCACGGTGTGCACGTTGCCCCAGACGATTTTCACGATTTCGCCCTTCTCGACCACCAACTCACCGTCCTTGAAGACGTAATCCGGCGCGGCGAACATGCGCTCCTTGTCGTCCTGCTCGCTGTACACGGTGATATCGGCGGCCGCCCCCGGCCCCAGATGGCCGCGATCCGAAAGTCCCAGCAGGCGTGCTGCTCCGGCGCGCGTCATGATGGCAATCTCGTACAGGGAGTACTCCCGTTCAAGGGCGCCGAGGTGGCTCACGGCCGCGGCATCCGGACTGATGCGCGCCAGCATCTCATTTCTGAAACTGCGATCCATCAACAGCCGGATCAGATGCGGATAACTGGTGAACGGCGCGCCGTTCGGATGGTCGGTGGTAAGAAAGATCCGCCACGGGTCGTCGACCAGCAGAAAAATCTCCAACCCGATGCACCACTGCAGCGCATTGACGAAGTTCTTGTCACGGTAACGAAACGGCACGACACCGCATCCGGCGTCACATTCGATATCCATGCAAACCCACTTGTTGGGATTGGCGTGACCGGCGTTGGCGTGCTGCTGCATCGAGTCGCCGGATGCGGTGACGGTCTGCCCGAACAGGATTTGTCCGACATCCGCCGTGATGTTCCTGTTGCTGTTAATGGCCTCGGCGATTTGGGCCGCGCCCGAGGAAAACTTCCGATCGCCCTCCATCCCGTAGCTATGAAATTGGATATGGGTCAGATGCATCGGCAACCCTTCGATGCCGGCGATCGTATTCAGCGTGGTATCAACGTTACCCGGCACTCCCAGGTTGCAGCCATGGACATGCAGCGGATGCGGCACACCCAGCTCATGCACGGCGCGAGCCAGCGACTGCAGGATTTGCCGGGGCGTGACGCCGTAGTAGGTATGCCGCTCATCCAGATCCAGCTGACGCTGGTTGAACTTGAACGCGCTGATGCCGCCGGGGTTGACGACTTTCACGCCGATACACTGGCTGGCATGGATCGTCCAGGCGACGTAGTCGTTAATCAGCTTTTGCTCCGCGCCGGACGACAGCAGCCGCAGAAAAAAATCATCGCTGCCGAGCATCACGTAGCCGCCGACGTCCATCAGCGGAACATCCGCCATTTCCATGTGCGCCTGGCGCGCATTGATCGGCAGCACCGCCGGCTCAAAACCCGCGGTGTAGCCCATTTCGGCGTAGCGATATCCGGTGGTCAGGGTCGAGGGTGCGGCATGCCCGCAGCCGCCCCGCATCAGGCCGTGCCGCGGCGCGGGATCGGCGCGATGATCCTCGGGAAGCAAGGTGCGCGCAATGGTCACCTTCCCGCCGCCGATATGGGTGTGCATGTCGATCGCACCGGCCATCACCACTTTGCCCCGCAGATCATAGATGCGGTCCGGTTTCACGTCGCCCGGCGCCGCTACGATCCGTCCGTCGCGAACGTAGAGATCCCGGATCTCGCCGTCGATTCCGTGGGCGGGATCGACGACTTTACCGCCGATGAGCTTGGTCAGCATGTTCGCAGTCCTCTTCCTCAGTCCGATCCCAGCAGGGATTCGATCCGCTGCAGCACACAGTGCGCGCTCGGGAGACCCGACTCTCTGAGTTTGCGGAGCGGCATCGCCACCACGTTGTCACAGCGGTACAGATGTCCTAGATGATCGATACCGGGTACCCCGACCGGGATGAAGACCTCGGGTTCGCGCTCCAAGACGGCGCCCGACCGGGCAATCACCACGGTCGGAACCGAGGTGACGGGGGGCGGCAGAGCGCTAAGGCTGGAGACCCACACCAGCAGATCCGCCTCCCCGCTGTTCAGTAAGCGCGCAGCTCCGAACAGAAAGGGATCATATTCCGGGAAGCCTCGAGCGAAGCTGACCCGAGTCGGATAACCCGTTTGCCATGTACACACCTGACTGGCGGTCCGGTCCCCGTCCTGCCCCCCCAGCGGCAGAACGGCGCTGCGAGTCGACCGATTCAAGCGCACGACCGCCTCACACAGATTCTGAATCGTCAGTTCTGCACTCGGAAAATCGAGTTGACCGGCCGCCCAGGTCAATACGCTGTAGCGGGCATCGCGCAGGCGATCCACCACTTGCTTCAGGTCACTGACTGCGATGCCGCCGACGCTGCTCACCTGAAGTTTCACATCGTGCAGCAGCGCGCAGAGGACGGCAGC
Source organism: Methylotetracoccus sp. (assembly GCA_025458755.1). GTDB lineage: Bacteria > Pseudomonadota > Gammaproteobacteria > Methylococcales > Methylococcaceae > Methylotetracoccus. The sequence continues at coordinate 2,506 of JALORT010000112.1, read as the reverse complement.
GACATCGGGAAGGTGCGCTTTGTCGCATGCCAGAACACGGGGTGGATGGCCGTCCGGCGCGTGGGAGGCCTGTCCGCTCGGCGCCTGCCCGATGAAGATGATTTCCCGCCGACCGGGATCGTGACCGAAAAGGGTTTCGGCGTTCCAGACGAAACGTTCGAAAAAACGCGGAAATTGCGCTTCGATGTCGGTGCCGAATACCACCAGCAGATCGACCCGGTTCTTGACTTCGCCCAGCGTCGTCGAGATCCATCCGGAGTCCGCCAGGACCAGCAGATTCCGCAACGCTCCCTCAGCCCGCATCTGATCGAAGATACCGCCACAGCGGCCGATCAACGACAGCGCCGCACGGGTGTCGTTGACATCGGTGCCGAAACCGCTGAACACAGGGCATCGGCTTGCTCTGAGCAGCTCGGCGGCCCGCGTGCAGGCCGCCTCCAGCGTCGTCTCGCCTCCTCCGACGCGGGGCAAGCGGTCGGTGACCGGCAGTTCGAAACCCGGTACGGTCACCGCATCGCCGTGGGACAGGACCCTGATTTGTTCCCCGCAGACCTCGATTTCCAGGTCATCCGAGGCAATACCGCAGAATGGGCTGGGTACGTTTTCCCACACCTTACTTTGGCGTTGGTCGCTCATGTTCCGTCCTCGAATTGCGTACTGCACTTGATCCCACCGCGGCACGTGACCGGCGGCGCTCACATGGAGCGGCAAGCCCCCCAGGCCGCGCCGTCGGGTGGATACCGGGTTGGGGCAAGGATAGGGAAACGGCACCCGCTTTTCAACACGACGAGGGTTTCGGCCTGCATCGGCGGCACGGTCGACAAGCGGATTGCGGTGGACTAGCATGCGTGCCGTCGCCTCCGAACAATCGCCTTGTTGCCTCTTTGATTCCGAGCCTTGCATCCCTCCGTCCCGCATCCGCACTGTCATGATCGATTCGCTTCGTGAATCCGTCCCCGCGCGCGTGACCGTGACCGCGCCGGCCCGGCTGCACATGGGCTTCCTTGATCCGGCCGGGTCGCTTGGCCGGGACTTCGGCAGCATCGGCGTTGCGCTCAATGAAATCTCCACCCGGTGCACGCTGAGGCGCTCCGCTACTGACGCCTTGCGGCCTGTCCATCGGGCCTGTGGACGCGGCGAGGCCATCGCCGCCCACTGCTGCAAGGTGTTCGGGTTTCCAGAGAGCGTAGAGATGGATATCGAACGGGCCATTCCCGAACATGTCGGCTTGGGCTCGGGAACCCAGCTCGCCCTTGCGGTCGGCGTCGGTCTGCAGCGGCTGCACGGTTCCGCCCGGTCGGTCCGGGAAATCGCCCGAGCGATCGGCCGAGGCAAACGCTCCGGTATCGGCATCGCAGTGTTCGAACAGGGCGGATTCATCGTCGATGGAGGCCGCGGCCCCGCGACGGTGACGCCCCCGGCGCTGGCCCGGTTCGAAGTGCCCGAGTGCTGGCGCTTTATCCTGGTGTTCGACAGTCGCGGTCAGGGCCTGCATGGGGAGCGGGAGCTCGCCGCGTTTCGAGCGCTGCCGCCGTTTCCCGGCGCCGAGGCGGCCCGACTCTGTCATTTGCTGTTACTGCAGGGGCTCCCGGCTCTGGCCGAGGAACGCCTGATCGAATTCGGCGCCGTCGTCACCGAGATTCAACGCTCGGTCGGGGACTATTTCGCCCCGGCGCAAGGCGGCCGTTTCGCCAGCTCCGACGTCGCCGAGTGTATGGCTTGGCTGCAAGCGGAGGGCGCACACGGCATCGGCCAGACTTCCTGGGGCCCCACCGGTTTCTGCCTGGTGGCAAGTCCGGAACAGGCGCAGCAATTGGCCGGCGCGGCCCGCCGCCGCTTTTCTGACAGAAGCCACATCAGTCTCGTCGTCGCGAGTGCACGCAACACCGGAGCAGCGGTTCAACTCGAGAATTCGGCCGAGGCCGCAGCCCGTACCCCGCAACAGGACATGCCAAGCGCGCCGCTGCACCGCTCGAAGGATAGGCGCTCGCGACCCGCGCGCTGAATGCCGCCCGGCTGGATTGGCTTCCGGTGAGTTTCCCGACCATCGTAGTGCTGGTGGGCGTTTCTGTCCGGATGCTGGCCGAATCGGCTCGCCGAGGGGGCATTCGCGCCGTCAGCCTGGACTGGTTCGCCGATACGGACACCGCGGCAAGCAGCGTTCGATGTCATCGCGTTGCCGACGACAAAGGCTTCGATGTCGACCAGTTGCTGTGGGCTGCCGAACGCTGTGTGCCAGCTAAAGCACAGGCCGCGCTTATTTACGGCGGCGGATTCGACGGCACGCCGGATGTGCTGGCCCGATTGGCGAATGGGAGAATTCTGTGGGGCAATACGCCGGATACGGTACGCCAAGTCAAGTCGCCGGATCAGTTTTTCCGGGCACTCCAGAGGCTGGGCATACCTCATCCCGAGATCAGATGGACATTTCCCGACGGGACCTGGGAACCCGGTGCGTGGCTGATGAAAAAAGGATCGAGTGGAGGCGGTAGCGGCGTTGAGTGGG
>JALORT010000111.1 GCA_025458755.1 Methylotetracoccus sp. | reverse complement strand
GTAATGGCGGAGGTTTTCAGCGGCGAACCTGGTTCTCGCTCAGTCGCGGTCATTGGAACTCCGTGGATTCCGCGTTACGCCGAAGCCGCCCTGACGACCGGCGTGTAGTCGCCCTGCCAGAATTTCTCCAACTGATAAAACTCTCTGACCCGAGGCAGCATCACGTGTACGATGATGTCGGCGAGATCGACCAGCACCCATTCGCCGTCCCTCTCCCCTTCCACCCCCAACGGCTGAACGCCCCGATCCTTGGCGTCCTCCACGACGCGGGAGCCCAGCGATTTCACATGGCGGTCCGAGGTGCCGCTCGCCACGATCATATAGTCCGCGATGCTGGTCTTGCCGCGCACATCGATGACCTTCACATCCACGGCCTTCCCTTCGTCGAGGGAAGCCAGCACGGTCTGTAATAGTTCTTCTGTCTGCATCGATCTCCGATCTGTAGTCACAGGGATGGTGTATTGCAAGGATAGCGGGCGTTGGCGGCCGGCATCACAGATATCCCTTTCCGCAGACCGCCCGATACCGGGGACGCCCGGTTCACTTGTAGCTTTCCAGCACCTTAATGTAGTTGGCGCGCTGGAACGAGGCCGGATTTTTGACCTTCCGCTGGCTCATGATGCCGCGCACCTGGGCGAGAGAGCTGAAGTCGCGCGCGTCCATCCAGTCGATCAACCCGTCACGCAGCGTACCGAGATACGCAGGCCCATGGCGCAGTAACGCCGACGCGGTCATCACCACATCGGCTCCCGCCAACAGGTACTTGATCACCTCGACCGAGGTTTCGACGCCGCGCGTCGCGGCCAGCGAGGCCTTTAGGGTGCCGCAGAGCATGGCGATCCACAGTAGCGGTAACCGGATCTCGCCGGCCTGGCTCAGTTTAAGCGTCGGGGCGACCTCCAGCGCTTCGATGTCGAGATCCGGCTGGTAGAAGCGATTGAACAGCACCAGCGCATCGGCGCCGTGCTCATCCAATTGCTTCGTCATGTGGCCGATCGCGCTGAAAAAAGGGCTTAGCTTTAGCGCGACCGGAATCGAAACGTGGCTCTTCACTAGCTGCAGAATGTCCAGGTAGCGCTGCTCGATCGCCCCGCCGGGCACACTCAGATCCGCCTCGATGGCGTAAATGTTCAGTTCCAGACCGTGAGCACCGGCTTGCTCCAACTGCTTGGCATAGTCGATCCAGCCTTCGCTGGACACACAGTTCAAGCTGGCGATCACCGGAATGTCGGCCGCCTCCGTCGCCCGGCGCACCAAGTTCAGATAACTATCCGGGCCTGCCGGACCGTCATCCACATCCGGGAAATAGCTGAGCGACTCGGCGAAACTCTGCGTCCCGTGCTCCAGGAAGTAATCGAATGCCGCACCCTCCTGGCGGATCTGCTCTTCGAACAGCGAGAACATCACGACCGCGGCGGCGCCACCGTCTTCCAGTTGCCTGATGCCATCGAGCGATTCCGACAGCGGCGAGGCGGAGGCCACGAGCGGATGCTGGAGTTCGAGCCCCATGTAACGTGTCTTTAAATCCATGTCGGCGTGCCTTCAATTAACGTTGCTTGACGCTGGCGTCCGGTTGGAAACGGCTGCCCTGGCGGCTCGCCATCTCCTCGTACATGTCCCACTTCTGCTCAACCGTTTGCTGTGCCAGCGCCATCAGATGATCGAACTCCTGTGGATTGGTGCGGCTCAACATCTTGTAGCGCAGTTCGTTGTTGGCGTAATCCTTGAACCTCACACGCGGCCGGGGGGCATCGAGCACGAACGGATTCTTTTCGGACTGGCGCAGCTCCGGGTTGTATCGGACCAGCGGCCAATAACCGCTGGCCACGGCCAGCTCCTGCTGCCGCAGCCCGTGCTGCATGTTGATCCCATGCGCGATGCAGTGGCTATACGCCAGAATCAGCGAGGGTCCCGGATAGGCCTCGGCTTCCCGGAAGGCCAGCAGCGTTTGCTGCGGATTGGCCCCCATCGCGACCCTGGCGACGTAGACATTGCCATACGCGATGGCCTGCAGGGCCAAATCCTTTTTTGCCACCGTCTTGCCACCAGCCGCGAATTTCGCCACCGCGCCGAGCGGGGTCGCCTTCGACATCTGCCCGCCGGTATTGGAATAAACCTCGGTGTCGAGCACCAGCACGTTGACATCGCGGCCGCTGGCCAGTACGTGATCGAGGCCGCCGGAGCCGATGTCATAGGCCCAACCGTCACCGCCGACCATCCAGATGCTGCGGCGTACGAAGTGATTCACAACCGACAGCAGATCCCTCGCCTTCTCCTCGTCCAGACCCAGCAGCATCGCCTTGAGGCGGGCGACCCGCTCCCGCTGCGCACGAATCTGCGACTCGGTGAGCTGCGGTGCGGACACGATCTCATCAACCAACGAGGGATCGATCTTGCCTTTCAATTCCACGGCCAGCCGCCGCGCCAAGCTCAGATGCTGGTCGATGGTCAGGCGGAAACCGAACCCGAACTCGGCGTTGTCTTCGAACAGCGAATTCGACCACGCCGGCCCCCTGCCCTCCTGATTGACCGACCAAGGGGTGGTTGGCAGGTTGCCGCCGTAGATCGACGAGCAGCCGGTGGCATTGGCCACGATCAGCCGGTCGCCGAACAACTGCGACAGCAGTTTGACGTACGGAGTCTCGCCGCACCCGGCGCACGCCCCGGAGAACTCGAACAGAGGCTCCAGAAACTGAGCCCCCCGCACCGACGAAAAATCCACCCGCGCCCGATTGTTGACCGGCAAAGTTTCGAAGAACGCGATGTTCTCGCGCTCCGGCGTCAGATCGGGCTTCGGCGCCATGTTGATCGCTTTCACACCGCTTTGCTGCAAGCTCTTCGCCGGGCAGACCTCGACGCACAAACCGCAGCCGGTACAGTCCTCCGCATAGATCTGGAGCGTATAACGTGTTTCCGGGAAGCCGCGAGCACTGACCGGTGCCGACTTGAAGGTGCTCGGCGCCTGCTGCAGCCGCGACTCATGATAGAACTTGGCCCGAATCACACTGTGCGGACAGACGAAGCTGCAATTGCCGCACTGAATGCACAAATCCTGCTCCCAAACGGGGATGGACTGTGCAATATTGCGCTTTTCCCATTGCGTTGTTCCTGACGGATAGGTGCCGTCGATCGGCATCGCACTCACCGGCAGCTCGTCGCCGAGCCCCGCCATCATCATCGCCGTGACATTCCGCACGAATTCGGGCGCACCCGGCGGCGCCACCGGCAGACGACCGCGCGTGCTGTCGACCCGTTCGGGAACTCGGACTTCATGCAAATGCTCCAGGGTCTGATCGACGGCATGGAAGTTCTTCTGCACGACATCCTCACCCTTCTTGCCGTAGGTCTTGCGGATCGCCTGTTTGATCTTTTCGATGGCCGCCTCGCGGGGCAACACACCGGACAGCGCGAAAAAGCAGGTCTGCATGATGGTGTTGGTGCGGCCGCCCATACCGGTGTCGAAAGCAACCTTCGTCCCATCGATGACATGGAATTTCAACTTCTTGTCGATGATCTGCTGCTGCACCTCGCGCGGTAGCTCATCCCAGACGGTATCCGGCCCATGCGGGGAATTCAGCAGAAACGTGGCGCCGGTTTTCGCCTTGGCCAACACGTCCACCCGTTCGAGGAAACTGAACTGGTGACAGCCGATGAAGTTGGCCGACTCGATCAAATACGGCGACTGAATCGGCTCGGCGCCGAACCGCACATGGGACACGGTGCGCGACCCCGATTTCTTGGAGTCGTAGACGAAATAGCCTTGCGCGTACAGATCCGTCGATTCACCGATGATCTTGATGCTGTTCTTGTTCGCTCCGACCGTACCGTCCGCCCCGAGTCCGAAAAACATCGCCCGAACGACGCCATCCGGCTCGATATCGAACGAGGCGTCGCAATTCAGGCTGGTATGCGACACGTCGTCATTGATGCCGACGGTGAAATGATTCTTGGGTTTTTCCTTCGACAATTCATCCAGCACTGCCTTCGCCATTGCCGGATTGAACTCCTTCGACGAGAGGCCATAGCGTCCGCCGATCACGCGCGGCAGCTCGCCCGTGGGCAGCTCGCCCTGTAGATAGGCCTCTGTAAGCACCGCCACGACATCGGCGTACAGCGGCTCTCCCGTTCCGCCGGGCGCCTTGGTCCGATCCAGCACCGCGATCGACCTGACGGATTTCGGCAGTGCCGCTAGAAAATGCTCTGCGGAGAACGGCAGGCACAGCCTGACCTCGATCATGCCGACCTTTTCCCCGTGATGCTGCAGATGGGCCACCGTTTCGCGCACCGTGTGCGCCCCGGAGCCCATGATAACAACGATCCGTTCGGCAGCGGGATCGCCGCTGTACTCGAACAACCGGTAAGGGCGGCCGGTCAGCTCGCCGAACCGGTCCATCGTTTGCTGTACGATCTCCGGCAAACGCGTGTAGTACGGATTCGCACTTTCGCGCCCCTGGAAGTAGACATCCGGGTTCTGCGCGGTGCCGCGGATAAACGGATGATCCGGATTCAAGGCGCGGGCCCGATGCGCGCGCACCAGTTCCTCGTCAATCATCGTCCGGATCACGTCATCCGAAAGCAGCCTGATTTTGCTGACCTCGTGCGAGGTTCGGAACCCGTCGAAGAAGTGGATGAACGGCACCCGCGATTCCAAGGTCGCGGCCTGCGCGATCAGCGCCATGTCGTGCGCTTCCTGCACCGACGACGACGCCAACTGGGCGAATCCTGTATGACGCACCGCCGCCACATCCGCGTGGTCGCCGAAAATGGACAGGCCCTGGGCCGCTAGCGAGCGCGCCGCGACGTGGATGACCGCCGGCGTCAACTCGCCGGCGATCTTGTACATATTCGGGATCATCAGCAACAGGCCTTGCGACGCGGTGAAGGTCGTCGTCAGCGCGCCGGTCTGCAGCGCGCCGTGAACGGCGCCGGCCGCGCCGCCTTCACTCTGCATTTCGACAACCAGCGGGATTTCACCCCAAATGTTTTGCTTGCCTTCGGCCGCCCACTGATCCGCGAGTTCGGCCATCGTCGAGGACGGCGTGATCGGATAGATGGCACACACCTCGTTCACGCGGTAGGCGACGTACGCCACCGCCTCGTTACCCTCCAGGGTCACTGCAGTCTGTTCCCTCATGATTCAGTCTTCCTCCGCAATCATCTCGATCGCATGACACGGGCATTGCTCGAAGCACGCGGCACATCCGGTGCATCGATCGTAGTCGTAACGGTAGCGCTTGCCGGGACCCAGCTTGACGATCGCCTGCTCAGGACAGGCGCCGTAACAGCCGTCGCATTCGAAGCAGTTGCCGCAAGAGAAGCAGCGCCGCGCTTCAAACACCGCTTCACCTTCGCTCAAACCGGCCAGCACTTCAGAGAAGCCGTACGCCCTGGCGCGAGGGTCCAACTCCGCCTGCTGCCGCTGTTCGGCTTCGGTGAAATACCAGAGGTGCAGTTTCTCGAAGCTGGCCAACTCGGATTTGGGCGGCTTCAGATAGGTCGTATCGCGCAGATAGGCGTCAATGTGGCGGGCCGCCTTCTTGCCATGGCCGACCGCCACCGTCACTGTGCGTTCGCTGGGCACCATGTCGCCGCCGGCAAAGATTCCGGCATGACCCGTCATCATATTGTTATCGACGATGACGACCCCGTCCTTCTTGAATTCGATACCCGGCACATTGCGCATGAACCCGGTGTCGGTATCCTGTCCCAGCGCCAGGATCAAGGCATCCGCCTCGAGCGTCTCCAGTTCTCCGGTGGGCTCGGGATACCCTTGGTCGTTGATCTGCATGATCTCGACCGTGATGTGGGTCTGATCGATCTCCTTGATCGTGCGCAGCCAGTTGATCTTCACACCTTCTTCCATGGCCTCGTCCGCTTCGAACGGGTGCGCCGGCATGTGCTCGCGATCGCGCCGATAGATGATCAGCGCTTCCTCGGCGCCCAGACGTTTGGCGGTGCGGGCCGCATCCATCGCCGTGTTGCCGCCCCCGTAGATGGCGACCCGGCGGCCGAGTTTCGGCGCTTCGCCGGCGGACGCCTGCCTGAGGAATGTCACCGCATCGAGGATCTTGCCGGCATCCCGCGCCGGAATCTCGACCCGTTTGCTGAGGTGCGCCCCCACCGCGACAAAAACCGCATCGAACCCGCCCTTGGCCTGTTCCTCCAGAATATCCCGCACCTTGTGATTCAGGACGATGCGGACACCCAACGCCTCGATGCGGCGAATTTCCCCCATCAATTCCGCGCGCGGCAGCCGGTAGGCCGGGATGCCGAAGTGCATCATGCCGCCGGCCACCGGTCCCGCTTCGCGAATCTCCACCTGATGACCGAGCCGTGTCAGGTGGTAAGCCGCAGATAAACCGCTGGGACCCGCGCCAATCACCATGACCCGCTTGCCGCTGGGCAATGCGTCGGGTTCGACCTTCCAGCCTTCCTTTAGCGCCAGATCACCGAGAAAACGTTCGACCGCGTGGATACTGACGGTCGCATCGACGGCGTTGCGGTTGCATTGGGTTTCGCAGGGGTGATAACACACGCGCCCATGGACCGCGGGCATCGGGTTATCCCGCATCAGGGCGCGCCAGGCGCGTTCGTAGCGTCCCGCCTGTACATGGGACAACCAAAGCTGAATATTCTCACCTGCCGGACAGGCATTGTTGCAAGGGGGCAACAGATCGAGATAAACGGGACGTTGGGTTCGGACCGGTCCGGTGCCGCGGCCATGCTGCTGCAGGTCCGCCGGACGAGTCATGTCGCGAGGTTTCGGACTACTCATAGAGAAACGAATTCTGGATTACTGGATTACTGGAAGAGGCTGGGATGGCACGTCCGTATCCCTGGATGCCACCTAAGGATATTATCAGGTCCAACCCAACTTTATGCGGATGCCAGGGTAACAGACTAAGTT
>JALORT010000110.1 GCA_025458755.1 Methylotetracoccus sp. | reverse complement strand
CTGAGCGATACGAAACAGGTTGATGGCGCAAAGACCGTCGGGGATCTCGACGTCCACCTCCCGGAGATACCGACAGTCGATCCCGTGCCGTTCACGCGCCTGGCTGGCCAGCTGTTTCAAGCCACCAGCCAGGCCACCTGACTCGAGTGAGACGGGGTATAAGCCCCTGGCAATTGCTCGAGTCATCGCAATGGATTCATTGACGCGCTCGGCGATCTGCTGAGCCGCACTGGCCAAATCGGGGATCCTTGGTCTCAGTTCCTCGGCCAGCGCCTTACTCAGGTAGGCGAGGCCGGTGAGATGTTGGCCCAAGCCATCGTGTAACTCTTGACCGATTTTTCGCTGTTTTCCCTCGCTGACATGGATGACTTCGTTCTCCAGACGCTGGCTTAGAGCAATTTGCTCTCGCAAATGGCGATTGGTCATGGTCAGCGCGCGGGTTCGTTTTTCGACCCGGTGTTCGAGTTCCTCCTTCGCGCGGACGAGGGCTCCTTGAGCGGCGCGCCGCTCTTCGCTTGAAGCACCCAACAGCAGCCCGCTCGTGGCCACAATGGTGTTGAAAATCCACCAGCGAATCAGGCTGTAGGTCGGGAGACTGACGACGAATGGCCCTGCTTCATGCGTCGTGGTCAGCATCGATGCGAAGGCGATGATCAACGTGATGGTCCCGGCCCCCGGCACCCCGAAACGCAACGCTCCCCAGATCACGAAGGGATAGACAGCAAATGCAGTTGGATAGTGACCGGCATTGCTGAATTCGGAGACGCGAAAAACGATCCAGGTCGCTATTCCGAGGAAGCCTACGAGCGTTATCGCCTCAAAAACCAGGATCCGGGAGAGCCGCATCGCACGGTGCCTTTGCGGCAAACACATCAGCAGCGGGGTCCCAATCAGGATGCCCGTCGTGTCTCCCATCCACCATATCAGCCAAGCCCACAGACCATTGTCGGAGGGAACGACACCGCCCAACGTCAGACTGACCACGCCTGCTGAAGCGCTGATCATCGCGCTGATGGCTGTGGCACCGACAAGCGCCACTACACCTCGAACATTCCGGAGCGACGCGTTGGGTTTCGCTGACGAGGTGAAAAGGGCAGCCGCGGTGACTGCCTCGAGTGTGTTCCCAGCAGTTACTTATTCCAGCGACGACGGGAAGCGGAATGCCGATCGATGCGTTGACCAGAAAAGCTCCCGCCGCGATACCGGGCCAAACGCCGGTTCCCAGTGTGAGTAAGAATGCCAGCGCCAAGCCACTCGGGAGCCAAGTCAGTGTGACAACGCCGGCGACCACCGCATACTCGAGCCCAACACGAGCGGTGGCGAAATAGACAGCCGCGGTCAGCGCGATCAGGCCAACCCGCCGCCAGCCGGTGCTTTCATCCGCGCGCAAACGTTGAACACCTCGGTTCCACTGGCTCTGACGAAACGGCGTTTTGGTGGATCTCTGATCAGCCATCCGCTTCCGGACGGCTCACCGATTCGGCATTTCTCGCAGCCGACGGCACTAATCGGCAAAGAACCCTTTCGGGTCGGGTTGTCGGACGACCACGCGTTATTGCTGGGTATGCGTGATGAACTCCGCTGAGGGATGGGCAGAACTCGTGCCAAGCCCCCAAGATCTGAGCTGCTACGCGCTACGGAATCAAGACGTTCGAGCTAATACGGACTGTTTCAGGGTTTGCGTGTCCCCAGCCGTTGATCCAAAGTGGTTAATAAATCTCTGATCACGCTCCGCGATGGTGCATCGTCACGTCGTCGGAGCAAGCTTTCGGAACTGCCGTCCAAGGTCATCAACCGCGCGTGCAAGCGATGCTCCGAAGACTCACGGCCCTGCCCGGTGGCGCAAGCGGAAAGCCCGCGGCATCCCTCTTAGAGGGCCTATCGTCATATCAAGAAATTAAACACTCCGGCTGATCAGAGACATAATTCCTTCAAGCAGATGCAGCGGCTTCGGCGGACAGCCGGGGATCACGGCATCGACTGGCACCACGTTGCTGACCGCCCCGCAACTGGCATAGGACACGCCGAACTCGCCGCCGTCCGCGGCGCAGGTGCCCACCGCGATCACCCATTTCGGATCCGGCGTCGACTGATAAGTGGTCAGCAATGCGTGCTGCATGTGGCGCGAGACGGGTCCCGTCACCAACAGAATGTCGGCATGGCGCGGGGATGCCACGAAGTGGATGCCGAAGCGCTCGATGTCATAAAAGGCATTGTTCAGGGCATGAATTTCCAGCTCGCAGCCGTTGCAGGAACCGGCATCCACCTGGCGAATCGCCAGGCTGCCCCTGAATCTGCGGTCGATCACGCCGCGGATCTCGGTGCCGACCTTTTCCAGTTCCGCATCGCTGCTCGGACGAGCCGGCTCGGTGATCACCCCGACACGGGCAATCTTGCTCAGGGTCGCTATCATGGCTGTTGGATCTCAAAGGTCGTGACCGGCATACGAGCCGTTCACCGACTTGTTGCACATCGGAAAGTCCGGGACGATGTTGCCGTGGATCAGCTGTTCCAGCGCGGGCCAATTGAACACGCTGGGATCGCGCGGATAGTACCGGGCGACCAGGCCGCGGCCGTCGAAACGAACGTATGCGAGGATTTCTCCCCGCCAACCCTCGACAACGCCCAGTCCCTCCGAGACGCGGGCCTCTCCCGGCCACGGGTTTCGGATCGGCCCCGAATCCAGCTTGGTCAGCAATTGGTCCAGCACTTTCAGCGATGCACCGATCTCGTCGAAGCGGACATTCAGCCGGGCCGCGACATCGCCTTCCCGCCGTGAGGCCGCATCGACCTCCAGCTCGTCGTAAGGCGCGTACGGCCGGTCCCGGCGAAGATCACAGTCGAAGCCGCTGCCACGGCCCACATAGCCCAGACAGCCCAAGCTCGTGGCGTCCTCTAGGCTCAGCATCCCCGCGCCGACCAGTCGATCCTGCAATGAATGGTTGGTGTCGAGTATCGGGCGCAGTTCATCGAGTTCGGTTGCGAGTTCTGAAAGCCGGCGCCGCATCGGCTCCACATGTTCGTTCCTGAGGTCGGTCGCGACGCCGCCGGGAACGATTCGGTCCATCAGCAAGCGGTGTCCGAACCAGGCTGCATTGTCGCGCAGCCAGCCTTCACGCAGCCGGGTCAATTGATAGTTGGCGAATGGGAATCCCACGTCGTTGCAGATCGCGCCGATGTCACCGAGATGGTTCCCGATCCGCTCGCGTTCGGCCAGGATGCCACGAAGTCGGTATCCGCGACTGGGGATGACCAGCGCGTAGGCGCGTTCCATTGCCATGCAGGCCGCCCAGGCATGCGCGACGGTGGAATCACCGGACACCCGACCCGCCAACCGTGCCAGACCGTCCGCATCGCGGCCTTCGGCGATCTTCTCGATGCCTTTGTGCACGTAGCCCAGCCGTTCCTCCAGATTCAACACCGTTTCGCCGACTGCCAGAAAACGGAAATGCCCCGGTTCGATGATTCCAGCATGGACCGGGCCCACCGGGATCTCGTAGACCTCGGGTGCCGCGCTCCCGAGGAAGGGATATTCGGAATCAGGGCGCGTCCGGTCCTCCGGCCTCCCTGCGGCAGGAAACGTTTTGCGCAACGGATACTGATCCTCCGGCCACGCCTGGTGCCGGACCCAGCGCCGCGGGTCCGGATGACCTTCGAAGCGAACGCCATAAAGGTCGGCCGCATGCCGTTCCACCCGATCCGCGGCCGGGAAATACCGGGCATGCGATGCGAGCTTCAGTGTCGATGCCTCCAACTCAGTCCGGACGACTAGAAAGCCGCCATGCTTCACCAAAGCGACGTTCGCCCGGAAACCCTGACCGCCCAGATCGTCTAGCCACAAACCGGCCCAGCGGCATTGTACGAGCTGGGCCTCGCGCGCGATCAGACCCCAATCATCGGGCTTGACCTGCCACACCGCGGCCGGCAACAAAGTCATTCCGGTCAGATCCTGGCTTTCGACGCCCTGCGCGGCCAGCGTTTGCCGGAGGTCCGTGATCCAGGCGCTGTGCAGATCACTGAGCGGTGCCCTACTATCCATCATGTTGTCCTCTGGCGTGCAGTAAACGGCGTGTTTCCAGGTCTCGGGGGGCGCCGGCAGCACTCACAACGGAGCACTGCCGGCGATCAGCGCCGTGGCTTGGTTGAACCAATCCGACAGCCCCGAGGGAATCGCGAGCCCCAGCCAGAGAACCAGCGCGAGATGCGCGAACACTGGCCACAGGTTCGCACTCACCGCGACCTGCCCCTCGGGTGCAGGTCCATAGACCATCGGGTGCAGATGCCGGAACAGGCCGGCGAAGGCGATGCCGATGCCGAGCAGGAGCAGCGGGGTCAACCACGGATAGCTTTGCATGGTGGCCAGCAGCAGCAGAAATTCGCTGGTGAAGACGCCGAACGGCGGAAAACCCGCGATCGCCAGAGTGCCGATCAGCAGTCCCCAGCCGATCGCCGGTTGGGTGCGGATCAAGCCGCGGATGTGCTCGATCTGCTGTGTTTTCGCGATTTGGGCGGCGTGCCCGACGGTGACGAAAATGGCGGATTTGGTCAGCGAATGGACGGTCATGTGCAGCAGCGCGGCGAAGGTGGCCAGCGGGCCGCCGACGCCGAACGCGAAGGTCATCGCGCCCATGTGCTCGATCGAGGAATAACTGTACAGCCGCTTGATGTCCCGCTGCCGGTGCAGGAACAGCACGGCGACCAGGAACGACAGCAAGCCGAAGCCCATCATCATGTGTCCGGCGATAGGTCCCTGCGTCGCGCCGTCGACCAGCATCTTGCACCGTACGATGGCGTATAGCGCATCGTTTAACAGCAACCCGGAAAGAATCGCCGACATCGGCGTCGGACCTTCGGAATGGGCATCCGGCAGCCAGTTGTGCAGCGGCACCAGGCCGGCCTTGGTACCGTAGCCGACCAGCAGGAACACAAAAGCCAGCGTCAGTACGTCCGGATTCAGTTCGGCTGCATGCTGGTACAGCCAGGACCAGGTCAACGCATGCTCGCCGGCTTGCGGCAGCTGTTCCGCGGCGAAGTAGAGCAACACGGTTCCGAACAGCGCCTGGGCGATGCCCAGACCGCAAAGGATGAAATACTTCCATGCCGCTTCGATCGATTCCGGCGTACGGTACAGGCCGACCAAAAGGACCGTAGCCAGCGTCGCTCCTTCCATCGCTACCCACATCAGTCCCATGTTGTTGGTGGTGAGCACCAGGAACATCGCCAGCATGAAGCCCTGGTACATCGCGTGATACAGCCGGAGGCTTCCGGCGGTGACGCGGCCATGACGCAATTCATTCTCCATGTACGGCGAGGAGAACAAGGACGTGGTGAAACCGACAAAGGCCGTCAGCACGATCAGGTAGACATTGAACGCGTCAACCCGCAGCACCTCGTTGGCGCTTTCCAACGCGCCTCGCCGCCAGACCTGCCAGGCCAGCAGCAGACTGATCGCCAGCATGGCCCCGTTGGTATAGACGTTGATTCGGCCAGCTTTGATGCGATGGCCCAACACCGCCAGCGCGATCATGCCCAGCAGCGGAACCCAAAGGAGCAGGGAGATCATGAGGGTTCCACCTCGTGGAGCCGGTTCAGTTGGTCCACATCCAGCGAATCGATACTGCGAAGAACAGCCCGTTTTCGATCGACATGAAACCGATCACGTGCGTGACCGCCTGCCGGCGGGTGATCATCAGCAGCATCCCCAACAGCACCACCGCCAAGCTGACCGCGATCGCGTTGCGTGATGCCAGGGCCGAGAGCTGCTCGATCGGCAATACCACATAGTAGCTAAACAGCACCAGGGACGATGCAGCGGTCATCACGTAGGACGGGTACAGCAGCGATTCCACCTCGCGGTGCACATCCAGCTGGATGATCCAGCGCCGCAGCATCCATGGAATGACCAAGGTTTTGATGGCCAACGTGATCAGTGCGGAGATGTAGAGGTGAGAATAATCGCGGTTGTAGGCCACCAGAGCTGTCGTTGCTGCGAGCAGCAGCCCCTGCCAGGCGAACAGGCCGATCAGCGGGAACAGCCGCCGCTGCGCCAGCATCAAGAAGGAGGTGAATACGACCAAGGCAGCGAGGAACAACACCGCCTGCTCGAAAATCGTCTGCTGCATCAGACCCATGTCAGTTCACCTCCAAGATCACGTGGCTCAGCATCCCGAGCAGGCTCAACAGGTAGGCGAAGCCGAGGAACTCCTGATAGCGGAACACGCGCATCTTGGCGACCAGCGTTTCGCCGGTAGGCAGGGCGATGCCCAGCACCGCCAGCTTGGCCACGATCGCGGCAAGACCGAAACCGAGGTGGCTTATCTCGAAATCTTCGGCGATACCCCACGGCAGGAAGATGTTGGAGATCAAGACACCGTACAGCATGAGCTTGATCTGGCTGCCCCATTCCAGCAGCGCGAGATACTTGCCGCTGTACTCCAGGATCATCGCTTCGTGCACCATTGTCAGTTCGAGGTGGGTGGCCGGATTGTCGACCGGAATCCTCCCGGTTTCTGCGATTGCGACCAAGGTCAGGCCGCCCAGTGCGAACACGAACGAGGGCCGCAGAACCAGTCCGGTTTCCAGAACCCAATGGATCGCCTCGGACAGGTTGGTCGTGGAAGCGCTGATGGCCAGCGTGAAGACCGCCATCAGCATGGCCGGTTCGGCCAGCGATGCGATCATCATCTCGCGCGACGAACCCATCCCGCCGAACGCGGTCCCGAGATCCATGCCGGCCAGCGTCAGGAAAAAGCGGCCCAGCGCAAAAAAGCCGACCAGAACGATCAGATCTGCGACTTTCGCCGTGGGCAAGTGGTGAGCCGCGAACGGTACGATCCCGGCCGCGAAAACGGCGGTCACGAACACGACGTAGGGTGCGGCCTCGAATACCCAGGACGCCTCGGCGGCGATCACCGGGCGCTTCCGGAACAGCTTGATCAGATCGCGATACGGCTGCAGCACGGAAGGTGGACGCCGGTTTTGCAGCAAGCACTTCACCCACTTCACCCAGCCGCAGAAAAGGGGTGCCAGCGCGATGAATAGCGCCGTTTCGAAAAAGGAAATCAACCAGGCCATCAACTTACCACCGCCAAGAGCGCCAACAGAGTGAAGAAGGAATAAGCGATATAGGTCCGGATGTTCCCGGTCTGGATCCGGCCGATCTGGCGCGCTGCCGCTTCGATCCAGCGAACCAGCGGTTCGTAGAGGTGACGCCAGGAACGGTCCTGAATCTCCAGGCGAAAATCCAGACGGGCCGGGGTGCCGAGCAGATGGCCGCGCGGCGTCGTGACCGTTTGTTCTCGCAGTTCGAACAATGGGTGGAATACGCGGCGGAGCGGCTGACTGAATGCGCTCGAGGTGTACTGCATGCGGGCACTGAGCCCACCGAAGCCGCAGTCCCAGCGCGGCACTCGCACGGCAGGGACGGCCTTCGGCGAAGTCAGCAGCCGATAGCCGATCGACGCTGCGGCCACGCAGGCCAGGAACACGATGGGCGCGGAGTAGGAAGCGACGTTCTGCGATACCGGCGTCAGCCAGAGCCAACCGTTGGCATAGGCGCTGGCCAGTGTCTCGCCCAGGAGTTCATCGCTGACGTGCCCGAGCGCCGCGATCACCACTCCCGGAAACACTCCCAACAGCACGCACAGCGCGGCCAGAAAAGCGGGGCCGGCCATCATTCCGAGATGCCGGGTTTCGCGGGCATGGGCCGCGTGGCGGCTGCGCGGCTGGCCGAGGAAGCCGACGCCGTAAACTTTGACGAACGCGGCCGCGGTCACCGCGCCGGTCAAGGCCATCAGTGCCGCGGCGACTGGAATCACGCTGCGGAGGATGCCGCTGTCGAGAGCGGACACCTGCAATGCGGTTTGAAAGGTGAGCCATTCCGACACGAAACCGTTCAACGGCGGCAACCCGGAAATGGCCACGCAGCCGACCAACACGATGATCGATGTCCGGGGCAAGCGTTTGACCAGCCCGCCCAGCTGCTCCAGGTTGCCCTCGTGGGTCTGATGCAGGACCGTTCCTGCCTGCAGGAACAGCAGAGTCTTGAAGACCGCGTGATTGACGACATGGTACAGCGCCGCGATCAGCCCGATCACGCCCAGCTCACGGTGGCCCTGGGCGAAGAAGATCATCGACAAACCCAGTCCCATGAACACGATGCCGATGTTCTCGATCGACGAGTAGGCGAGCAGACGTTTGATGTTGTTCTGTTGAAACGCGTACATCGCCCCGAGTGCGGCCGATGCCGTTCCGAGCACCAGTGTGCAGACCCCCCATTCCCAATGGCCGTCGCCGAGGATGTCGAAAACAAAGCGGATGAACCCGTAAACGGCGACCTTCAACATCACGCCGCTCATTAATGCGGAGATATGTGACGGTGCGACCGGGTGAGCTTCCGGCAGCCAGGCGTGCAGAGGCACCAGACCCGCCTTCATGCCGAAACCGATCAGTGCGAGTCCAAAGGCGATGCTGGCCCACAGCGGGGACAGATGGGTGGCGCGCAAGGCATCGAAAGTAAATCCGTTCGCAAATGCGGCGACGACGCCGAACGCCAGAATCAGGTGGATCGCTCCGACGACCGCCATCAATAGGTACAGGAACGACGCGCGGCGGTTCGCCGCATGCTCATGCTGAAAGGCAACCAGGAAATAGCTGGCAACCGACATCAGCTCCCACGCGACCATGAACATGAACGCATCGTCGCTGATGACGACCAGTTCCATGCCGGCAATGAACCAGGC
Organism: Methylotetracoccus sp.; assembly: GCA_025458755.1. Taxonomy (GTDB): domain Bacteria; phylum Pseudomonadota; class Gammaproteobacteria; order Methylococcales; family Methylococcaceae; genus Methylotetracoccus. Next base: position 3,809 of record JALORT010000110.1, on the reverse strand, counting down.
GGTGCAAAATCCCAAAGCCGCGAGGGAATAGCCGCCGTGCCGAAAACTGCGGACATAGCCCGGCCCGTAGAGGCTGACCGCGAGCGTCGCGACGCCGATCACCATCAGAAAGAAGCCGGAGAGCGCATCCAGGCGAATATGCCACCGCAGCCAGGGGAGGCCCAGCGGAAGTTGATCGAACATCGCGTTGTCAGCGAGGAGGGCTCCGAGGCCTGACGCGATCACCGCCGCGCCCGATAAGCCGAGCAAGCCGAATGCCCCATAGTCGACCGCTCGATGGAAGCGCTTCGGATCGGTCCGAGTGAGCTGGAGTGACCAGGATTGCAGCCTGATGTGGCCGGAAAGCCTGGCCAACCCACGCTGGCTCCATTCGGGGGCGATCAGCACCAGAGAAACGGCGCCGGAGAGCAGTGCAGCGATGAGACCGAAGTAGCAGAGAACAATCATATGTTGAGGATGGATAGCGTCTCGGTCACATCACACACGCGATGCCGTGGCGATCGGGTACCCCGACCGGACTGCGCGGGAAAGTGGGGAATGATCGGGTGGGCTGGTGAGCGAGGAGCAGGTATTCATGGCTTGTCGGCAGTGCTAAGGAGTGTGCCCGCGTACGGGAACCCCGCGAGTGCAGCCAGTCAAGGCATGGAGCGTGCCATTCCTGAAAGAAAGGGCTGCCGATATGTTTTGCAAGTGATTTTTGTCTTGACCGGTCCACCGTAGTAACCGGCGTGGCGGTGCTAACGGTGGTTAGGAACCGGACCCACCGGTGCTTCGGGGGTGACATCCAGAGCAGGCTCCACGAGGAAGGGCACCACGCCGCACGAGCTTGGCCTGTTCTAAATGCGAACGCTTGGCGGTGTCCGGTGCACGCGCGGTTGTTTTCAACGAATCATTCGGAGATTCCCGGACAGATGCCGTTTAACCCATTGAATTTGCGTTAAACGGCATCGTGGCACGAAGTTCGCTTACGACTGCTTGCTTTTTTAACCCGTCTTCCTGAGGACCAGATCATGAATTCTTTCACTTCAATGTTGAGTCGGTTGAGCGACGTCGCGAGAGATGATTCCGACACCCTGGCGACCGCAGTCCTGACCGGACTCATGGCCGTCCTGGCGCTGATCGTGCTGGTTTGAATCGGATCAATCGATGGCCTCCTGTTCCGAGCGAGAAACCGCTGGGCTTTCACGCCCAGTCAAAATTCGCTCTTCATCCTTGTACATCGGCTGGAGTCCATAGCTAACGAGGCTCAGGGCTTGAAGGATGGTTTCGGGAGGCTCGGCGGTCTGGGACCAGCCGATTGGCTTCCCGACGAGTGTGTTCGCGAGCATCCCGTGCCCTGGAGGGGGCGTCGCTGTCACCGTCGAGCGGCGTATCAAGCGAGGTTGGTTTTGCGCGGCTGCCGGTGTGCCGTGCCCGCCAGGGTTTGGGAACAAGCGGCCTATCGCGGATAGCGTCAGGCGACGCGCTGGAGTCTATTCCGGCAGGCCACATTAGAAAACGAGGCGGATAGTGTTTTGTTGTGGAAACATGGCCGAAAACAACGTCCCGCGATGATGTCTGCGGACCGAGTGCGGCTGAGGGATAACGCAACCAGTGGTGGACGGACAATCAGGACTGCCCGTGCTCGGTTACGGGCGGGCGGGACATTGAACCCGAGACGCAGCGGCTGTTTGCGACGCTGTCGGAGAAGGATCGGCGGCGCTATCCGGGGATCGAAGCAAGTCGCCTGGATGAAGCGTAGGGTAATCCGGGGATGCCGTGGAAATGGAATGCCGTAATGCGGCAATTTTAAGAGGGAAAGGGAGGCCTCATGATCGATGCACGGAGTGCCGCGATTTCATCGTCATGCATTCGAGGCGCTTGCGATGGAGGTTACGTGGCGAGCGGCGGCGTCGGTTTCCCGAGCTCTGCGACCGCTGCATACTACCAGTACGAAGACGATCGAGGGCTTCCCTGAACCACCCCACCCTTGATCGAACCCCCCTGACCCGTGAACGGTTTAGTCCATCGGCTCAAAGCAGGCAAACTCTAGGCTCTCCCGGCAATCCAACATCAAGGCAGTTCCGGACCTTCGCCCGATTGCCGATCCGTATGCCGCAGGCTAAATACCCGCTGAATCAGTGCCAGCTCCGCGCTGGCCTTGGCATGGCCTTGCGCGGCTTGCCGCCCCAGGTAAAACCATGGGTTGTTCCGGTGTATCAAACTGGCGGTTACCAGAAACAGCAGAAAGGCCGCGCCGGCCAGTTCATACAAGCCTTTCCAGGCACACAGGCCCGCAAAGACCAAGCCGGCGACCCGCAAGAAATTGAGCCAGCCGGAATAGACATGACCCGCGAGCGGAAAGTCGATGGCCTCGTGGTAACGCCGGTAAGCCCCTCGCTCCTCTAGTTCGAGGCTAAGGCAGAAGGGCGAGTCGGCTTTAGGCCGGGTCGCTATGTCGATGACCAGGACGATAAGCCAAAGACTGTAGGTAACCGCCAGAAACACCAGCGTCGATGTCCTAAGGGAAGGGTATCCCACCCCCGTAGCGATCAGCACGACGATTAGACCCAGGAAATTGCCCACAAAGACGCCCATACATGACTCCGTCGTTTCATTTCTTCTCCAGTATACGGCCTCGTCGGGTGGCATGAGCTAATTCTAAAGAGTCGGTTTCCGGCGGAAACCGGTCGGCCAAGCCAGCGATGAATTCGGTCGTGCTCACCGGCTAAACCGGCGCCTCCTGCAACATGTTCGCCGGCACCAGATGAACTGCCCGCTTGGCCGGGATCTCGATCGCTTCGCCGGTGGCCGGGTTCCTTCCGGTCCGAGCGGGCCGGTCCTTGACCATGACCTCGCCGATTCCCGGCAGTGGCAGTTCACCGCCACGGGTCGACGCCTCGCAGGTAAGGGTGCTCATCGCCGCGAGCACACCCTTCACGGTTGTCTGTTTGTCGCCGGACATCTCCGAGTCGTAGCCTGGATGAAGTGCAACGGAATCCAGGTGATCAAGAGGATGAGCTTGACGTGCTGATCCAGGCCTGGAATCTGCCCATCTTCTTCGTGGCGGCTGGTCTGCTGAAGCTCGCGAGTCGGCCGCCGTCAATCCGTAGCAGTACCGATAGACGATTCCCAATTTCCGGCGTAGCGTACTCGGCGCCGAAGTCGGATGTCGGTGATGCGTAAAGTGGATGGATGAACGGCACATCGACGGCGGCAACAAGAACGATCAGTGATTTTCGAGGAGGTTAGAGGTATGAACGCAAAAGTGATCCGATACGCGGCGGGATTGATGCTGGCTTCAGCTTCCGTGGCGACCCACGCCGCGGAAAGCCATATGGCCGAGGCTCTGAAACACGCCGAGGCGGCGGTCGCTGCCGCGGATGCCGCCGGCATCGCCGAGCATGCGGGAGCCGCGGCAAACCATGCGAAGATTGCAGACGAGCATCTGGATGCCGGCCTGAAAAGTCTGGAGGGTGCGATCGAACATGGAAAGATGGGGCATGCGGATCTGGCCAAGAAGGCTGCCGACGAGGCCGTCACCCACCTGAAGGCCGCGCAATGACTGCCCGTTAGGGAGCTGGGACGGGGGCGCAGGGGCGCCGCTTGCGGTGACCTCTGCGGACTGCTCCTGCTGTCGCGCGGCGGCTAAGGCGGAATGAAAGGAGCGGGCGGCCGCTCTTATCGCGGCAGCTACCCATCGTGATCGTCGCGGACATCAGCAAGAAGCACCACACCGAAGCGGAATGCGAGGGAACAGCACCGCACAGCCCCTGCGCTTTCTTGACGTTTCGACGATCGCCGAGCTCCGAGCTCCCAGTTTGGACCAA
>JALORT010000109.1 GCA_025458755.1 Methylotetracoccus sp. | reverse complement strand
AGGCGACAGCGTGTTTTCGTGGCAAAATGCGCGGCCAGTCAGCGAATTGACAAGATTGACATCGATTTTTAGTCCGCGGCGCTTACCTGCTGCGTGAGCGTACATCCGTTTTTGAAATCCGCGTTTGCACGGTTTACGCCACCTGCCTCCGACGCGAGGCCGGTTCCGATGTCCATCACATCAGCGTCGACGATCCGGTCGAGCGCGATTTCGTCACCGTGGATCCCCGAGGATGTCTTGGGGTTATTCATCGATCGGGGGCATGGTCTCGCCGCGTGGGCGGTTGCGCCCTGTCATGACACAGGAGTACACATGAGAAGCAAGTTATTGTTGCTGGTCACCAGCCTCTCGGTCGGCGGATGCGGCGGAGCGCCGCTGTTTCCGCTGGCTTCCACCTATCCGTGGAAATGCGTCCTGCGCGACAGCAAAGGCGACCTTTTTCTGGGGATCGAGCCCGAGCGGCAGGCCGCCGTCGACGAAGCGCACCGCCAGTGCCTTGGCGGCAGTGTGTACAAGCTTAGCTGCAAGGAGGAGAACAGCCATTGCGCGCAGCTTCCGAATCCCGACTAAAGGCGCGCCGTGCGGCGCCCGGCGGGTGAAGCCGGTGCCGAACCGCGGTTGGTCGTCGGGCCGATCGCCGCACGTGAGCTCATGGGTGGCGGGCAGCCGATGGAGAGTACAATGACTTCCCCCGCAGCAGGGGCGCCGAGCCGTTTCCCAGGCCCGGTGTGTTGTTTCAGATCCTCTGTGCCCAGTTCGTCGTATCACCCACACCCGAGATGAATCCAGAATCCAATCCTGTGTCCGCCGTACGCTCCCTCCGTTGGTCCGCCCTTGGTCGGGTCGTGCTATTCGTCGCTTTCACTTGGCCGCTAGACGGCCCGGCTCTGGCCGGCTCGGCGGATGCGTTGTCGCGTGCGCTGGCGCTGCCGAAGGCGAGCCTGGTCGCGGAGGAGGACGGTCGCCCGGCGATTCGTCATCAGGCCGACCAGCCGATGATTCCGGCCTCGACCATGAAAATCCTCACCGCACTGGCGGCCATTGAACGCTGGGGTCTGGACCACCATTTTCATACGGATTTCTATACGAGCGCGGACGGCTGGCTGTGGGTGAAAGGCTATGGCGACCCTTACCTGGTCTCACAGGAACTCGATCGGGTCGCGCAGGAACTGCAGCAACGCGGTGTGCATTCGCTGGCGGGGATCGGCACCGACGACAGCTACTTTTCCGCCGATGTCGAGATCAGCGGCCGTTCGTCCAGCAGCAACCCTTATGACGCGCCGGTCACGGCACTGGCCGCGAACTTCAACACCGTGGACGTTGTTCGCGCCGGCGGCGAAGTGCACAGTGCCGAGAACCAAACGCCGTTGACCCCGCTGGCGCGCTCACTGGCTTCGCAAAACGGCGGAGGACGCATCAACCTGAAGGAACGCGATCTCGCCGTGCGCTACTTTGGCGAACTGCTGGCCGCCAAATTGAATGCCGCGGGCATCGCGGTGGGTTCCGAACTGCGCCAAGGACGCGTGCCCACGGGCGCGAAGCAAATCTTCCGCCATCATAACAGCCGCGATCTCCGCAACGTCCTGACGGCGATGTTGAAGTATTCCAACAACTTCATCGCCAACGATCTATTCCTGCTGCTGGGCGACCGCGGCGACGGGCGGCCCGTGAGTATGGCCGCAGCGCAAGGTGCTGCAGCCGCGTGGGTACAGAAGACCTTCGGCTGGCACGGCTACCACATCGAGGACGGTGCCGGCTTGGCCCGAGAAAACCGGCTGAGCGCGCGCCAACTGCTGGATGCGGTCAAAGCCTTCACTCCTTATCGCGAGCTGCTGCCGGAGCATGGTCGGCAGGTGTTGGCGAAGACCGGCACGCTGACGGGCGTGAGCTGCTACGCGGGCTTCGTGCAGCGCCAGGGGCGCTGGGAGGCGTTCAGCCTGATGATCAATCAGCCGGTAGCGCACGATTTCCGGCTGCAGGTCGCCGATGCGCTGGCCAAGTCGCCATCGCTGAAGCAGGTTTGCGTGGACCTTGCCTGTTGAGTCGACTCCGCTGAATCGCCGCTGGCAGTGGATTTCGAAAGACTGGCATCACCCCAACCGACTCGCACCTATTAAAGTCTCACAGTCCGCGTAGGGCGGATTCGCGAAGCAATCCGCCAGATTCGGGAGGTGACTCCGGACAAACCGGCGGGACAGCCGGTTTGTCCGGTCTCCGCCCGTAGGGTGAGGGGCAGGGATGCTCCGCATGACTCCAGTGTCCATGGACGGCAAGGTTGCCACGTCCCTCTGACTGGATGCCGGTGTCCCGCCCGGCATGACGGGTGACTTTACTTTCTTGACGATGAGTATTTGTTGACATAGCATCAAAATACTAAGAATATTTGCGTATGCATCAAGATAATGTGTGCCTTCCAGAAGTCGGCATGAACACGGTGACGAAAACCAAGCTCAGCCAAGCCCAGATCTTGGCGAAGGCGCTGAACGCGGCCGGTGATGCCTTGGGACTGAGCCAGATCGAGGTGGCGGAGGCCATCGGCCGGGACCGCTCCTCCATCTATCGCAAAGGGATCGACCCGGCCAGCAAACCGGGCGAGGCGGCACTGCTATTGATCCGCGTCTATCGGTCGCTGTTCGCTCTGGTGGGTGGCGACAGCACCCTGATGAAGCATTGGATGCACACCGCCAATCGCCATACTAGGGGCGTGCCGGCGGAACAGGTGCGCAGCACGGAAGGGCTGGTGAACCTGGTACGTTACCTCGATGCCTTGCGCGGCAAGGTATGAGCCAAATCTGGACCGCCTGTTCGGCACAGGCGGTCATTGCGCCGCTGCAGGGAACCCTGTTGCGGTTGGTGGAAAGCCAGGCTCAGGGCGCGACTGGTCATCTGGGCCTGACATTGGAAGAGCAGGCCGAATTGGAAGACCTTCTGGAAGCGGTTAAGCCTCCCATGCCGGAAGATACGGGGGGACTTCACTATCTGCTGGCCACGCCGTTTCGCTACCCTCCACTCCCCTACGGTTCCCGTTTCGGCAACCGCTACGAGCCCAGCTTGTTTTACGGGTCGCAGCAGGCGGGAACCGTTCTTGCCGAATCGGCCTACTACCGGCTGGTGTTTTGGCACGGCATGGAGCAACCACCAGCAGGCGTCATCAGGACCCGGCACACACTGTTCAGCGCCGACTATGCCTGTGATCAGGGGGTCCGGCTCCATCGCCCGCCTTTCGATGCTTATCGGGAGGTGCTGACCGATCGCCGCGAGTACGGCGCAACGCAAGCGCTTGGCCGTGCCATGCGGGAGGCCGGCGTCCAAGGATTCGAGTTTATCTCCGCCAGGGACGCCGACTGCGGTCTCAACGTCGCTGTATTCACTCCGGCGGCCTTGGCCAGCGCCTCACCAGGTATGTATCAAGACTGGTGGGCGGAAACTTCCGCCGGCGGCGTCAGCTTTTTGTGCCCGCGAGAGGGACGATGGCTCGCTTTCGAGCTGGATCAGTTCTTGGTGGACGGCGTATTCCCGCAGCCCTCGGTGTGAGGCGCCCACAGTCTTTAGACCAAGGCGGCGGGTCAGACAAACGCCGCTTCGGCAGGCGGCGTTTGCCATCTGGCATGTTCCCGACTGGCTACCTTACTTCTTGATCGCGAACGTCGCGTCACTCGCATCGCAGACCGCTCTCGGAGGGTTCTGGTTTCTCAACGTGCACGCCTTAACCAGCACTCTCACGGTTGCGAACACGCGATCCGGTTTCCATCTCTATGATGTCCTGTTGAATAGATCGATGCCGATCGGCAGCCAAGGCTGGCCTGCGTCTTTGGACAACCAAATACTACTAGTTGCTGTCAGAGGCTCCTTAGATGCGGTGGATTCCAAGCCGCTATTGGGCGAAGATAGACCGCAGGGATCAAGTTGATGAAGTTCGAAACCAAGAAACGGGGAGGGATGGCCATGACCGCCAATTCTGACAACGCTCTGATCTGCCGGCTGCTGTGCGCGAGCAATGCCGCCTACGGCATCGCTTTTACCAATTCGGCCAGCTTGATCGAATTGCAACCCTACTTCCGAAAAACGGGCTTCGTTGTTAGCGACCCGCCGGTCGCCTTCGTTGCTGGCAAAGGCGGTGTCCATGGCTGCCTTATCGGGACGATAGAGGACCCCACTCTGCCCAGCGGGGGTGAGTCAGCGGTCGTCTCGTTCCGCGGAACCCATCCGCCCGATATCAGCGGAATTCCCGACGTCGCAAGTTTTCTCGAGGACTGGACCAACAATTTCGATGCGGCGCCGATCAAGGTTCCGGAGGTTCCCGGCCATGTGCATGCCGGATTCTGGGAAGGGGTCGACACGCTGTGGACCCCTTCTTTCGTCAGTGAACTGCAGCGGCGGGCAGCAAACGCGTCCGGTCGCCTTTACGTCACCGGCCACAGCAAAGGCGGAGCCATGGCGCATCTCGCCGGCATGCGTTTGATCAGCGACCTCGGGATCACGCCGACGGCGGTGGTCAGCTTTGCCGGCGCCCGCCCGGGAACGCAGGATTTTGTCGATGCGTATCAGGCGAAACCGGTCACGATCAGGCGCTACGAGTACGGTGATGATCTCGTCCCTCATCTCCCGCTGTCCGATTTCTTCCTGGGTCGCCTGAAGACAGCGCTGCAGCGGTTCCATCTGATGCAGCCGAAATTGTTCTCGATCTTTCCGGAACCGTTCACCCAGCACCTCGACACCACGCCGCGGCTGTTGAGAGCGCTCGACAGGCTCAGCGCGCACAACTACGCCTCCGTCGGTGAACTGCATTACCTCACTCCATTCGGCGACGCCGTCGGCGATTCGACCACACTAAGGATTCGAAGAATCGCCAGCTTGGCCCGGCTGCTCGCGCTCGGCCGGTTCAAGACCATCGCTTTCGAGCACGCCATCAATTGCGGCTCCGGCTACATGGATGGGGTATGTCCGCATGATATCTGCGGCTGATGCGCCAAAGCGAGACGTTATCCGCATGACCCGGGAGTGACCCGGTTCGCCTCTGGCCGACGGCTATGGCGGGGGCGGGCCGGCCCCCGCATCACACCGTCCCGTGTGAGAAGGGCTGAACGCTGCTCTTTTGCGACCTTAATCACGCATCGGGAGCGCGGCGGTCCGGTTTTGCGGCGGCAGGTGCAGACCGGCCGCGACAGCCCGAGCTGGCGGTCAGTGAGTCTTAGCGCCGACTTCGCGGTTCCACGAGGACGCGCGTCACTCTTTAGGTCCCGACGTGAGCTCCGACAGCACTTCTTTCAAGCGGTCCAGTTCATCAGTCAAGTGGGCGACATGGCGTTCCAGGCGGTCCAGACGTTCCCGGTCCGGGATGGAGGCGATCTCTGCGGGGCCGCTGTCGGCCATCGGGGATTCGGGAGCCTCGCCAGAAAATAGGTTCATGTAGCGTGACTCGCGCCGGCCGGGTTCACGCGGCAGTTTGGCGACGAACGGCTCGTCCCGCTCCAGCAGTTTGCTCAGTGTCTCTTCGACTTGCTGCACATCGGAGAACGGACACAAACGTTCGGCGTGCGCTCTCAATTCTCCCGGTGTTTGCGGTCCGCGCAACAGCAGTTCACAAACGACGGCGACTTCCTGATCCGTCAGTTTCAGCTCGCCGTACTCGGCGTTGCAGAATCGATGCTGATACTTGGTCACCCGGTTGCTGAAGCCGCTGGCTTTGCCGACCAGATACCGTTTGGCCAGCCCGTCCAGGGTCTGCTGGACGGTGTTCTCGTCCAGATCCAGCACGGGATTTCGATTGCTCTTTTGATTGCAGGCGTTGGTGAGCGCATTCAGCGAGAGCGGGTACTGATCCGGCGTCGTGATCTGCTTTTCGATCAACGCACCGATGACCCGCGCTTCATAAGGAGTCAGGGTGGGTTTCAAAGGAAGCTCCGCAAGATCTCGTCCGCGCTCCCGTTCGCCGCGCCCGGCGAACGATTTGCTGTCGTCTTGGTCAATGCCGGCATTATGCCGTTCGTGCCTTCCGGGCTTTGGCGACCAGCCATTTCCAGACGAGACTCAGCACCACGTAAGACACCGCGGCGCCGGTGAAGTAGCGCGCCAGCGTGGCGACATCGGTCTGCATCATGCCGGCGCCGACCAGGGTCGTGGTCACCCCGAGCGGCAGGAAGCCCAGCGCCGTTCCGATCCAGAAATCCGAATGACGGACCGGAGTCAGCGCCAACAGAAAATCGTTGTAGAGTCCGCTGATCGGCATCTGCCGGATCAACACGACCGACCACCAGCCCGTTCCCTGCACTTTCGCCGTCAGGCTTTGCAGCCGGGGATATTTTTTCAACAGGTAGCCGCGAGCAGTGTGACGCGCAAACAGGAAAGCCCCATAGGCACCCAGCAGTGTTCCGAGATGGCTCCAGACAAAACCCCAGGTGAAACCGAACAGTACGCCGCCGAGCGCACAGAACACCAGGCGCGGCATGCCAAGGGTTGTGAACAGCGCGGCCCCCAACATGAAAATGACAGGCGCCCCGTCACCGACCCCGGCGAACCAGAATTTAACCTGCTGGACGTGCTGCGGCCAGTCCGCCAGCGGTGCGGCGAAGACCAGAGGCAAACAGCCAATAAGCAACAGTGCCGCCATGCTCAGTGCACCAGTTCTGGACTCGGTTTTCGGTGATTCAGTGATCAATCGGTAGGCTCCGGAAGCAAGAAAAGTAGGGATGAGTTCTGATTCTACCTTCACGGCAGCGGAATTCCCAAATTCGCCTCCGCTGTCGCATGGCGACAATGATGGGTCGTGACGCCTTTCTCAGCGATGGTGCACCAGACGTGACGTACGCTTTACGCGCCCTGCAGCGCGTCGATGCGACGAGATTTTCATCTGCGGCGCACACCTGAATTTTTTCGGCCTCGCCAAGGACTGTCGTTTCGCCTCGCGCTTTTACCCCTCCGCTCCATCCAAAAAGCGAGCACGGTCAGCGGCACGAACGGGCT
>JALORT010000108.1 GCA_025458755.1 Methylotetracoccus sp. | reverse complement strand
GAGCTTCGTCTTCTGCTCGGCGTGGAGGATGCGCTGGCGACCCTGTGCCGCTGGGGGCTGCGGAAAGCGCGACGGTTGCAGCTCGATGAACAGACGCTGTTGCGTTGGCGCTCGGACTGGGAGCAGTATCGCGAATGTATCAAGGAGATGCCGCCGGAATTCCAGCAGGCGCCGAGCGGAGGAACCGGGGAGTTGGCCGAAGCTGCTGCCGATGCTCCCGCCATGGCGGGAGCACGGATTCCAAGTGGTGGGTGGTTGGAGCTGTTTCCGTTTGTAACGGAGCTCAAGCGTCAAGCGGGATGCTCGATGCATCGAGCCTGCGACGTGTATCTGGCCCTTGCGGGCTGGTTCGGTTGGCCTCAAATCGCGGTGTTGCTCGAATCGCCGGCCGCCCATGATCGGGACCGGCTGGCGCGGCGTGCGCTTGCGGAACGCTTCTTGGACGGCTTCCGCCGGCTTTGTCTCGGTTTCTTCCGCAGCGCGGAGGGAGACCCGATCCGATTTCTGGAGTCTCTGAAAAGACGGGGAACGTTAAACCGGGTAGGGCGGCTACGGGGCGAATTGGCGGCCGCTTCGGCCTCCGCGGCGCTGGAACTGATGATCTTGCTGCTGATCGACCTGGAGGCCGCCGTCGATCAGGCGCTGGATACGCTAGAGGATTTTTAGCGCCACCAGACTGGTATCATCCAGGAGTCCGCCCGGTGCGGCGAATTCTCGGACCCGATTGACCAGCTCTTTGATAAGGTCCTCGACCGGCAAATGTCGATGGGCCAGGAGGTCCACGCTCAAGCGCTCGATCCCAAAGAATTCTCCTTGTTCGTCCCTGGCCTCAGTCACGCCGTCAGTATAAAGCAGGATCACATCGCCTGTTTTCAACAGCAGGCTTTTTTCCTCGAACGTCACTTCCCGCTTCACTCCCAGTACCAGTCCTTCAGCATCGATCACCGTGCAATGGTCGGAGGCTGTTCTAACCAAGAGTCCTGGATTGTGTCCGGCGTTGGCATAGGCCAGGCGCCGGGTTACGCAGTCGAACTCGAGGAAGAGCATCGTGATGAAAAGTTCGGCCCCGTTCAGGTCCTCGAATAGCAGTTCGTTCAAATCGGTCAACATTTCGGAAGGGCCGAGCCGCCGTCCCTCGCGGCGAGCCGCCATCGATTTCGCCCGTAGGGCGCTGCGCGTTTCGGTCATGACCAGCGCCGCGCCGACATTGTGGCCGGAAACGTCGGCGATGGTGGCACTGACACCGTCCGCCGTCATGAAATAGTCGAAGTAATCGCCGCCGACCGCTCCGGCGGGGAGAAAAATTCCGGCGGCCTCCATGCCGTCGGTGCGCAGTGCTATCTTGGGCAGCAGCGAGGTCTGAATCTGGCGAGCGGTTTCTAATTCGCGCCGTGCTTCGGCCGCCCGCCGGCCTTCGGTGACGTCGGTCACGATCCAAATGAAGTGCGAGAGCCGTCCGTCCTCGTCGTGTACCGCGGAGACCAGTAAATCGCTCCAAAAGCTGCTTTGATCGCGGCGACACAATTTCAGTGTCACCGAACAACTCGACCCGTCGTCGACGGCAGTCCGCAGGCTGGCAACACAGTCCGGATCGGTTTCCATGCAGGGCGTGAACGGATGCGGCCGGTTCAACAATTCCTCTTCGCTGTAGCCGGTCAGCGTGCAGAACGCGGTATTGGCGTAGATCACAGGCAAAGCCGGCTGCCGGGCATCGAGGATGGCGATGCCAACATCAGCGGCCTCGATCGCTCGATTGCGAAGCCGTAACGCGTCCTCGATGCGTTTTCGCTCGGTGACATCTTGATCGACGCCCCACCACTTGATGATTTCTCCGTTCGCATCCAGCAACGGTTCTCCGCTCGATTCGGTGAACACCTCGTGTCCGTCACGGTGCGCATAGCGATTGATGAGCCGGTGGAACGGTCGCGGAATATTGGGCAAGTGGGGCAGTTGGTCGGTCCAGTGCTTCCGGTCTTCCGGGGTCATCAAATCCAGGTAGAATTTTCCCAGCATCTCCTCGGGGCGATAGCCCAGTATGTCGAAGACCGCCGCACTGGAATAGGTGTAAAGGCCCTGCGGGTCCTGCTCCCAGAGCCACTCACCAGCGATTTCCGCGACTTTTCGAAAGCGCTGTTCGCTCTGTTCAAGTTCCCGCCGCGCCGCGTCCTCATCCGGAGAAACGTGACCGAGCATCAGGTAATGGCTCACCTGCCCGTCTTCGCCGCGGATCGGCGATATCGATTCTCCGTCCGGCCGGTCGGTTTTATTGGATGCGGTCGCTTGCCGACCCAGGTAGTCGGCAAGATCCCGTTCGGCGCCGAGCCAGAGCGCACTGCCAGAATCGGCGAATTGGCCGGGTGCGGCTTCCGGCGGGATGCCGGCGAGTTGGAAGAAGGCGGTGTTGGCGTAGACGACCTTTCCCTCGGGAGTGGCGATCAACGCGGGGAGCGGAAATTGTTCGAACGACCGAGCGAGCAATTCGGCCTGCGGGTCGCCGCTATGAGAAGGCAGGTTCTCGCGCACAGTCATGACGAACGCGCCGGGTCTTCCTTCCAACTCGAGACACGATCCTCGAAGCCGAATCGGCGTTCCATTCTTGCGTTTTGCCTCCGCTGCCCACCGGCCTTCCGGCTTTTCGGGCATACTTTGACCGCCGGCGCCTTTGGCACATGCCGGTGTCGACTCGGCGGACACGGTCGAAATCAACAGGCCCAGAAACGTGCCGATGAGTTCGCCGGAGCGAAATCCCAGGATACGCTCTGCAGCCGGATTGGCGAATTGAACAATTCCTCGGGAATCGACGACCAGGATACCTTCGGGTAAAGCCGCAATGGCACCGGCAAGAAATTCCTCGCTCCAATAATTACTTGCCGGGTCGAATTCTCCGTTGGAATGGTTTCGTGGATGCATAGTGTATTGCTTAAGCCGGATCGGGCCCGGTTAACGCGTCCTGAGCGGTCCTTGGAGGTCAACTGTCATCGGCGGGATGCCGGCACCCGAGCGTCGAGGGATCCATCGTCCCGGGAGTCAGCAGCGGTCGCTCGACGTGTGACGGCCCGATTCCGTGACTATCGGGGGTTCACAGAAGGCGTGCTACGCACGAAGAGCGGTGCGCTTAACGAGCCCGCCCGCTGGTTCGGGGAGAAGGCCGGGGTTCGGTCTACTCCTGATGTCTTATCTCTTCAGAGGACGTCGTCCAACCAATCTGGAGTCTACACGAATTCCCTCCCCTCCACATGCAGCGAGCTGCGCGCCCGCGCGCTCATTTCGTCTGCAGTACGGGACCATACTGAGTTTCAGTCTGGAAGTTCTCCCAGACAAAGGCCGGCTTGGGAATGGGCTCGGTCGGGATGGGACAGGTGATCAAGTCGACGGCGCCCGCGAGCGTACGCCCCACGCCGTGCAGTATCCCTTTAAAAATTCCGCCGGTGACGCCAAAGAGGGCGTTGGTCTGGTTCGTGGTGATGATGGCATTTTTTGGAATCTCGGCGAGGCCAAGCACCATGTTGGTGTAGCCTGAACCCAATTTCCGACCGACCATCTCGCCATAGTCGGGATTTTGTGCCCGGCCGGGACCGCTGGCGGTGGCGGCCAATAGAATGATCATCAAACCACGGAAGAAAGCCGTCATGGATGGTTGTCCCAGTTGCGTGTTCGGCGGTGGAGATGCCTCGAATGCGGCATCCGCACTGAAGGGTAGGGCAGCAGCTTCGATTTTTCAAACGGCGGAGATCATTGGTCACGGCCACCTGCAGCGGCCTTTCCGATCCGCGCGATCCGCTCCCTCAATCGTGAGGTGAGGATCCCACGGCTTGGCGGTCCGTACGCCCCGAGCGGGGAGCCTACCAGGGTTCGCTTTCGCCGCAATAATTCAGGAACTGGCCTGATAGCGAGGGATGGTAGTGGTCGATGACCTGCCGCATTCCACCGACACTGGCCATGACGTCCAGCGGGGCGTTCGTTCCGCCCATGTCGGTGCGAACCCATCCGGGGTGCAGCATCAGTACACCGATACCAAAGCCGCGGAGATCGAACGAGAGGCTTTTCATCGCGGCGTTCAGAGCGGCTTTGCTCGACCGGTACAAAATCGCGCCGCCGCTGGTGTTGTCGCCGATGCTGCCCATCAGACTCGTAATCGCAACGGTCAGACGTCGTTCTCCGGACCGCAAATGATCCAGGAAGGTCTCGGTCATCTTGACCGGTGCCAGACTGTTGATGCGAAGGACCTCGAGCCAGCGCGCGTAGTCGATGCGACCGAACGCCGTCGAGGCGGTGTCACCGTACACGCCAGCGTTGTTGATCAGCACGTCGATCACCGTGCCGCGCAGACTCTGACCCAGCCTGTCGATGGCCGCCAAGTCGCTGACGTCGAGGCGATGCACATGGACAGTGGGGTTGGTTCTCTCCAATTCGGTCAGCCTTGTCGCGGTCTCCGGAGAGCGGCAACAGGCCAATACATTCCACCCCTCGTTGGCATACTGCCGGCAGAACTCGAGGCCCAAACCTCGGTTGGCACCGGTGACTAGCACGGTCGGCATGAGATCTCCTCTGTTCGCTGTGGAGATGGGGTTGATGCGTGTACTCGGAGTGGGGAGTCCCCGCGGTCAGGACGAACCGCGGGGCTCTTGCCCGCGAAAGACTCTAGGCCGCGAAGTTTCGGGAGGCGAAATCCCAATTGACCAAATTCCAGAACGCTTCGATGTATTTCGGACGCGCGTTGCGGTAGTCGATGTAGTAAGCGTGTTCCCAAACGTCGCAGGTCAGTAGCGGCACCTGGTTGACGGTCAGCGGGCAGCCGGCGTTGCTCGTGCTGACCAAGGCGAGGCTGCCGTCGGCGTTCTTCACCAGCCATGCCCAGCCCGACCCGAAGGTCGTGACGGCGCATTTGGAGAATTCTTCCTTGAAGTGGTCGAACGATCCGAACGCGGCGTCGATGGCAGCAGCTAACGCGCCCGTGGGCGCACCACCTCCCGTCGGCGAGAGACTATTCCAGTAGAACGTATGATTCCAGACTTGCGCCGCATTGTTGAAAACGCCGCCGGGCGGGGCCTTCTTGACGGTTTCCTCGAGTGAAAGCCCTTCGAATTCGGTTCCGGGCAGCAAATTGTTCAGGTTCGTGACGTAGGTCTGGTGGTGCTTTCCGTAGTGGAACTCCAGCGTCTCTGCCGAGATGTAGGGCTCGAGCGCATTCTGGGCATAGGGCAGCGGAGGCAGCTGATGCGTCATTGATAGATCTCCTGACCGTGGGGTGATTGAGGGGCGGAACGTACGTCGCCGTCGGGTCGGTACGGATTCCAAGTTGTATGCTAGGGGAGGAAAGTTTAGCATTAGCTGTGCCGACCCAGGAAGTGACGGATCAGGTGCTCAAAGACGCATGTCCACCGGCGGGAAGACGTACTCCGCTGCCGGTCATGAAATCGCGAACATCAACGCTCTCGTCAATAACTCGCTGTTTGCTTTACACTAGTGGGCCTATTGCTGTAGGCCAGCAGATCTATTTGTTGTGATTCCAGAAGATGATTCTGCCGCTCCAGGGTTCCGATGGATAAATTGACGAGCATGGTGGTGTTCACAAAGGTCGCCAAGGCCGGGTCGTTCGCTGCGGCGGCCAAGGAAATTGGCCTTTCGCGTGCGATGGCGACCAAGCATGTGATGCAGCTTGAAAACAGCTTGGGTGTCCGGCTACTCAATCGCACGACCCGGCACCTGAGCTTGACCGAAGTCGGTGTCGTCTACCTCGAGCGTTGCCTGCAAATCCTGGACGATATCGAGGAGACCGAGTTGGCGGTGACTCGCTTGCAGACCGAACCGCGGGGCGTCTTGAAGGTGACAGCCACACCGTTCTTCGGTGCTTACCATCTGGCGCCGGCGATTGCTGCCTACACCGAGACATACCCTGATGTGGGTGTGGAACTGATTCTGCAGGCCGGTTACGTGGATCTGGTCGAAGAGGGTTTCGATCTCGCCATTCAGCTCGATGAGCTGCGTGACTCCAGTCTGATCGCGCGCCGACTCGGAAGCTCTCACCGGATTGTCTGCGGAGCCCCGAGTTACTTTCGTAAACACGGGACACCGGAGATCCCGGAGGATTTGAAACGGCACAACTGCCTGGTTAATTCCAGTCTGCCACCCCGTGACCAATGGCAGTTCAATGAGTCCGACGGGAGCAAACCCACTGTGGTGAAGGTGACAGGCACCATGGAGAGTAATGCGGCGGATGCGCTTCGCATCGCGGCTATTCATGGATTGGGCTTGGTGCTGCTGCCGACTTACATGGTGGGTCAGGATATTCGCAAGGGACGATTGCAGGCTGTGCTGACCGACCATGTTCCGGCATCTTTGGAAATTCACGCGGTGTACCCCCATCGCAAGCATCTTTCGGCGAAAGTGCGGACTTTCGTCGACTTCCTGCACGCCAGGTTTCAGCCGACGCCTTACTGGGAGGACTGGACCGAGGTTCAGGAAGCGGGAACCTCGATGCCCGCACCTGTGTAAGCCATCAAGGACGACTGGAGAGTCCTAGTCATGCGCAACCAGGACGAACTCATCCTGATGATGAAAGACATGATCCTGCTGTTCGCACTGCTCGCCTGCGTCGGCTCTTTCTATCACGCCAAGTTTGTCATGGGCTTTGCTTATCTGGGAGCGGCGGCGGCCCTCTATTACGAGAAGGCGATCCGCGACTGGCTGCGTCGCCACTTCTCATCTTGATCGAAGGCTTACGCCATGCCTTTGGAAATCGAGCGAAAATTCCTCGTCGCCGATGACTCTTGGCAATCGGCCAGCCAGGACGCCACCGATCTTCGCCAAGGCTATCTGAATCTTGAGCAGCGCTGTTCGATCAGGGTTAGGACCGATGGCCGGCGCGGGTGGCTGAACAACAAAGGGGCGACGATCGGTGCGGAGCGACCGGAGTACGAGTACGAAATCCCGCTAGCGGATGCAGAACAGCTGCTCCAGCGCTTCGCCGTCGGCCCGCTGGTCGAGAAGACA
>JALORT010000107.1 GCA_025458755.1 Methylotetracoccus sp. | reverse complement strand
CCCTGAAGCCGTGCAAGGCCTGATCGAAGATTTCGTCACCCGCGACGGCACCGACTACGGGGAGCGCGAAACTCCGCTCGCAGTCAAGGTCGCCCAAGTCCGGCGTCAGCTCGCGCAGGGAACCGCGGTGATCGTCTTTGACGAAAACGACGGAACCTGCACGATTCTGCCCAAGGAACAAGTGCCCGGGACTACGTAATGTCCGGCCTTGCGTGGAAGTGAAGATCGGCCAAGACCGCGCAGTCCACGCAATCGCTGCCGTCATCGGGACAGCGGCGTTGCATTGAGCGATCCCCGGCTTCCGGCCGACGATGCGTAGTCTTCACATCCCACGACGTCCAGGCCGCACAGTTGAAATGGAGCTCGGTGGGAGAGGCATCGCCCCGGTCGCGAACCAGGTGACACCCGCACGCAGTGGCGTGGGCCTCAGCAGCCAACGAAAAGCGCAGACCGAACAGAATCAACAGCTCTCAGCGGAGAACCCGTAACGGATCTCAACGTGTTACTTCTGAGCTGGGTAGGGCAGGTTTGGATCGGAGGGGACCTAAGAAACGTATGGCGGAGAGAGAGGGATTCGAACCCTCGATACGGTGTTAGCGTATACACACTTTCCAGGCGTGCGCCTTCAACCACTCGGCCATCTCTCCTTGGCGCGCATTCTAACGGTTTAGACTTTGATTGTCAGCGCTTGAGACCGTCGTTGATCACGCCTGCGGCCCCGGCCCCGCCAGCCCGGGTAAGTCCAGAGCACAGGAATTCAGTGCGCAGGAAAGAAGCCTTTTCCTCGACCGGCACGCGCAGCTCGACAGGCGAGAAAGCTGGACTCGCAAAAAGCGCTTACAAGGGGAGGTCTTGCAGGTCAACGAGTGAGCGGGAAACGATTGGAATCTTCCGTTGAAGGACGATCGACCGCGCGTTCCTTGGGTTTCAGAGTCATTTTGGCGATACCGGTCCAGGCGGACATGAACAGAATCATCGCTAGCGCAGTGACCGTCAGCCGATCCGGCTGCTTCATGAAAAACAGCACCCACTTTGGTTTGATCATACCGACAATGAAAACCAACACCGAAACGGCGACCAGGACTTTTAAGGCGAGCAGCATAGCGATGAGCTCCTTAGGCGGTTCTGCGTGATCGAAAGCACGCAATTAAACATCATAACCGAGGGGAACTCTAGCTCGGTTCAGCGGGGATCGCAGCGTGAATCCTGCCTATGGCTGGTGCCTCTCGCCGTTGTCGTTCAGACCGTTTCCAACGGAACCGCATGCAGAAAGGAAATGCCGAGGGCATGGCGGTCTGACGCGTCCGCCGGCCAGGGGCGGCCGGGACACCGATTGAGTTCGGGGCATCAGCCGGCAGCCTGAAACGCGATCGCATCGCCGCTTGCGGGCGGATATGCAGCGGGGCGCGTCTTTGTGCAATAATGTAATAATAATCCGTTGGGCTTTTCATGCCTTGGCCCGACCGAAGCGCCGCCGCGCCGACCGCAAATCCTCCAAATGCCGCGGCGGAGGCGGCCCAAACATCGAGCCTATTGTCCCGGGGTGGTTCTCGCCGATCGCGCTTCGGGGGGTGTTTTGCAACCAACAGACCAGAAGAAAAGCAAGTGGGACAAGCTATGCAAGTACCTCTAGAGATTACGTTCCGGGGCTTTCCGCACTCCGATGCCGTCGAGACGAAGATCCGCGAAAAAGTATCGAAGCTGGAACAATTCTGCGACCACATCATCAGTTGCAAAGTCGCGGTGGAAGCCGAACATCGGCATCAGCATCAAGGTAATCTCTTCCATGTTCGGGTCGATCTTGCGGTGCCGAATAAACACATCATCGTGAGCCGAGATCACCACGACAAACAGGCTCACGAAGACCTGTATGTCGCATTGCGGGACGCCTTCGATGCGACCAAACGTCAACTTGAAGAGTACGTGCGGATCAACCGCGGAGAAACCAAAAGGAATCGCGCCTCTCCGGCCCTTTAGGGTCGGCAGCGCACTCTGCTGGCCGGCGGGCCGGCACGGCCTCTGTACGTCCTCGAAATAGCGAGACGCTGCCCAGTCCTGCAGTCTCGGGACACGCCCTGCTCCGGACCCGGCTGCGAGTTGTCATGTGCGCAGCCGGGCCACCGAAAGTCCTCGGCGGCATGACAGCATCCACAGGTCGGCTCTACGCCGGTCGAAGCGTGCTTGATACCGCCCCGCAGGCGAGCGGCTGCACGCTGTCAGCAAGGGGGTCGGGCCATTCGGCGAACACCCGAGACGAGGTCGCGCCCGGCGCGCACCCGTTTTGCTTAAAACACAGCGGGCAACGAGACACTCACCACGTGCGGCGGATTCGCTGCCGACGCTCTGAACGATGGGAGACGGGCGGACACGGGTCAGTGCCGGCCCGGAAGGCGCGGGCGTCCACACCGCAAGGTTTGATCTGACTGCGACATCGGGATGCCGTCAGCAGGGAGTTACCGGCCTGATCGGAACCCTGCGCGTCACAGACAGAGTGGATGCCTCGTCGAACGGCCGCGCCGCCCCGCAACGACGAAAGGGAGCGCAGGCTGAGCGGGGAGCGTCGCACACCAAGCCCCCTCCCGGGCCTCAGCACGCAATGAAATCTAAACCGATCCCCGAGGCATCGGCCAGTCCTCCGGAGCGCTTTTCGGACCGCAGCGCCCAGGCAACGGACAGGATCGGTGCCAGGCCCTCGACGAGAACATACCGGCCGAGTTCGCCCAACGGGACCCAGCGGGCATCGCTGACATCGTCTGCCGCTCGCGGAACGGCCGGAGGCGGCGTCTTGAGCGTCGTCATGAAATCCACAATGACGTAATGAAAGCCTTCCAGCCTTCGCTCCACGACCGCAACGATTGGTCCGACCGAGACTTCGAGACCGGTTTCTTCGCAAATCTCACGCCGGCAGGCCTCACACATCGTTTCCCCCGCCTCCTGCCTTCCCCCGGGAAGCGACCACTGGCCGAGAGCAGGGGCGGTAGCGCGTCGAACTAACAACACGCGATCGTCTTCATCGAAGAGGATGCCGCCGATGCCGATCGCCGGTTTAGTCGAACGATGAGCCATAGTACGAAAACCGGGCCGAGTGGCTGAAGCGCGGTGCCTTATGTACAGTTCCAGCAGCGAATATGCTATAAACCGGGGGTCAGTTCAACTGGAATGGCACCGCTCGGGTTCTCGGACCGGTTGAACGTCGATCAACGCCAACAACAACCATCCTTCCGCCATGAAGATCTGCCCAAATTCCTTATGCAAACACCTCAGGCCGTTGCACGCCGTCCTCTATCTCAGCGCTCTGCTCATTACCGGGGCCATCACCGGTTGCGACGACGGCGCTAGGACCGGGAGTTCGGCACCGGCCTCCATGGAAGCCCGGATCGCCGGCAACATCAACGACCAACATGGGCCGATTTTCAACAGTCGGCTTGAAGTCACAGACAAAACCGGGAAAGTGATCAGTTCGACCCAATTGAGCAACGACAACCATTTTTCAATCACCGTACCCGCCGGAACCAGCTACCCCATCGTCCTCACGGCACATCCGACCGGAGAATCGGCAGTCAACTCGGCTCCAGTGAAGGCAGTGGTGACCAGCCCGCTCGCCGACCGAATGGATGTCACCGACGTGTCCACGATCGTGGTTGAGTCCGCGATGTCCCTCGGCGGGCTGACGGCAGAGAACATCGCCAAAGCATCCGGCGCCGCCATCGGTCTCCGGCAGCGGGAAGGTGTCAGCGCCAGTGCCGGCGGCGGCGGAGCCGGAGCCGGTCAGAGCGGCGGCGGCGTAAGCCGCGGCGGTCATGGCGTGCACGGTGCGCCCGAAGGCAGCGGCGGCAGTGGCGCCTCGGGAGGCGAGCAAAGCCATGACACGTCGGGCGGCACTCACTGAGCGGCAGCTCAGCCTGGATTGAATACGCCACAGAGGCGTTTTAGCTGCGGCGCGCCGCTCCCGAACCTGGAAGCGGCGCGTCATTTCCCGAAACCGCTTGGCGGACGTTGACAGCGCGACCGCTTCTACAACGACAATCCATCGATGGGCGACGACGCCGAGGCATAGCGCCGCCGCGGCATGCGACCGGCGAGAAACGCTTCACGCCCTGCCTCGATTGCTTTCTTCATCGCCGAAGCCATCAGCACGGGATTCTTGGCCTCGGCGATGGCGGTGTTCATCAATACGCCATCGCAACCGAGTTCCATCGCGATAGCGGCATCCGACGCCGTTCCGACGCCCGCATCGACGAGAATAGGAACCTTCGCGTTTTCCAGAATTATCAGGATGTTGTAGGGATTTCGGATCCCTAAACCCGAGCCGATCGGAGCGGCCAGCGGCATCACGGCAATACAGCCGATCTCTTCCAACCGTTTGGCGATGATCGGATCGTCGGTGGTGTAGACCATGACCTCAAATCCTTCGTTCACCAGGGTCCGCGCCGCATCCAACGTTGCTACGACATCAGGGAATAGACTTTTTGGATCGCCCAGCACCTCCAGCTTGACCAACCGGTGACCGCCGAGCAATTCCCTGGCCAGGCGGCAGGTACGCACGGCGTCCTCCGCGGTATAGCAGCCCGCGGTGTTGGGCAGGATCGTATACCGCCGCGGCGACAGCACCTCGAGGAGGTTGGGCTGGCTGGGATCCTGACCAATGTTGGTGCGGCGCAGCGCCACAGTGACGATCTCAGCGCCCGAGGCTTCGATCGCGTCGCGGGTTTCGTCCAAGTCCTTGTATTTGCCGGTTCCCACAAGAAGTCGTGAGCGGTAGGCTTTCCCTGCCAGCTCAAATCCGTCCTGCTGTCCGCCGCCGATCGCATGAACAATCTCGATGCGGTCACCCTCGGCCAGCACGACGCTTTCGTACGTTCCGTACGGGATGATTTCGCGATTGACTTCGACCGCGATGCGTTTGCCGGATAACCCGAGTTCCGCGATCAAAGCAGCCAGGCTTCCGCCCTGCGCAAAGGCCCGCTCCTCCCCGTTGACGTAGATCTGCATTGGATTAGGCTCCTGCTGCTGTTTGGAGTTGCGGGTGTCGGAGAGCCGAGCGTCCATGCTCTTCCCTCCTCCGGGCTACGGCCGCGGCGAGCTTGCGCAACACCCGCTCGCTGTCCTCCCACCCCAGGCAGGCATCCGTGATACTGACGCCGTAACGGAGACCTTTGCCGGTTTCCAACTTCTGTTTTCCGGGATTCAGGTGACTTTCGATCATCACGCCAAAAATCCGGTCATCACCGTTCGCAATCTGGCCGGCCACATCGTCCGCGACCAGCACCTGCCGCTGGAAATCCTTCAGGCTGTTGGCATGGCTGAAATCGATCATGATCTTCGGCGGCAACCCCGCTTTCTCTAGCGCATCGGCCGCCGCGGCTACACTGCCTGCATCGTAATTCGGTTGGACCCCGCCACGCAGAATGATATGACTGTCCTCATTGCCGCTGGTGGAAAAAATTGCGGAGTGTCCAGCCTTGGTGAGCGAGAGAAAGTGATGTGGCCGCCGCGCCGCGCCGATCGCGTCTACAGCAACCTTGATAGTGCCGTCCGTAGCGTTCTTGAAACCTACCGGACAGGACAAGCCCGAGGCCAGTTCGCGGTGTACCTGGCTTTCCGTCGTACGTGCCCCGATGGCTCCCCAGGCGATGAGATCGGACACGTATTGCGGGGTGATCAAATCGAGGTATTCGGTGGCTGCCGGCATACCCATCTGATTGAGGTCGAGCAGCAGCTTTCTCGCCAAACGCAACCCTTTGTTGATGTTGAAACTTTCATCGAGATCGGGGTCATTGATCAAACCTTTCCAACCGACCGTTGTCCGCGGCTTTTCGAAATAGACCCTCATGATGATGAGAAGGTCGCGCGCCAGCTCACGCTTCAGCGACAGGAGCCGCCCGGCGTATTCGATGGCGGCGGCGGGATCGTGAATCGAGCAGGGACCGATGACGACCAGCAGGCGATCATCGTGACCGGTCAGTACGTCATGAATGGCAGCCCGGGCCTGCAGTGTCGTAATAGCCGCTTGATGTTCGATGGGGAACTCACGATGCACCCGCGACGGGGGAATCACCTCCGTAATCCCGCAAATTCGAAGATCATCGGTATTCAAGTCGTCGGCGTAGACCGCCGTGGGCTCCGGTTGATTATTCATCACACTACAACGAAGGGTCGAATGCACAACAACTGTGCGGCTAAATTAGTAATCATACTCGGTTAAAGGGCTGTTTGGGGACTCCCTCGATCCCGTGAAGCACTCAATCCTTGGCTGCTGCGGAATGGCCCATTCTCCGCCAGACGGTGCTCCCGCCACACGTGAATGCCCTGGTCCGACAGCCATCACGATGGTCCGCTGGATATGCCGTAAGCCGATGCGGGTAATCACACATTAGGTACGACCCGACCTTCCAGTGTCACTTGTCCTTCACGCAGGCCTGGTATGTTGATCCGGTCTCGCCGCGTGTCACACGCGAAGCGCGCGCTGTTCGAACCCCGGCGATGCCGACGACCGCGGCCAGACCCGCGCGCGGAGCGAGTCCGATGCAATTCGAGAACGAGACAAATGGCCCAGGAATTGCTGTCAATTTAAGAAAAGAGTATCCCGGGTGCGGACGGGTCTGCCCGCCGCGCTACCTTTGGTCCCCGTGTGACCCGGCCACCGCGATGGGCTGGGCGGAGCATGAGGAAACAAACGTCCCTGGCCAAGCCGAGGCAGTCCCTATGGAAGATTTCGCGTTCAGCACACCAGCAGCAACGTATGTAATGCCACCCACCGCCCACACAGGTCATGACACTCCCGAGCCGGAAAAACTTGCTTGGTCGAGCCGAATTTCGATCCAAGCCTTCGTGCAGCGGCTGTCTTTAATGGCAGACCTCGAGCTGCCCTGTACCATTTGTCTCGGCCTCGCCGAGCAGAACCACTGCTGTCGCGGCGTGATCAGAGAGTGCTCCTGGCAGGACGGACAGCTCCGTCTTCGCGGGGACGACTTCAGCCTGAACCTGCCCGAGGATCACATCGATTCGTTGCACCTGGTCAACCGCCGCCGGTCGAAGGAATCCGAGACCGCGGTTGAGATCTTGGGCACCGGTGGCGCCTT
>JALORT010000506.1 GCA_025458755.1 Methylotetracoccus sp. | reverse complement strand
AACTGCTGTTGTGGGTGGTCATTACCCACTACAGCGGAGCGGCGGGTCTTGTGATTTTCCTGCTGCAGTCGCTCGCCGCGGTCCGGCTGCTGGAGGCGGTCAATTACTTTCAGCATTGGGGGCTGGAACGGGCCAGCGACGGACTCGATGCCTGGGTCACCGATTCCTGGTTTACTCACCATGCCTTCATCGGTCTCGCGCGCCACGCCGATCATCATCGTCACGGCGGCAAGCCCTATCACCAGCTTTCTCTGTGCCAGCACGGACCAAAACTTCCCTACGGTTACTTCGGCACGGCGGTCCTTGCGAAAACCTTCAACCGCCGCTTTCAGCGCATTGCCCGGGCGGAATTGCAACGGTATCGGGGTCTTCCGCCGCGACCGCCCGAAGCCGCCTTTACCGGTTGCGGCCCGACGTCACGGAACCCTTTGGACGTGACGTCCTTGCCTTGAGATCAGCCAGGTCTTCGGGGGTGTTGATATTGACGAACAGATCAGCGTTGTCCCGATAATCGGCGATGGCTAGGCGGTGCCGCGCCAGCCACAGGCGGACCTTGCGCTCACCGCCGCCGAGGAAGTTTTCCAGATCGGCCCTCAACTCGCGCTTCACCAGCATAAACGTCGGATGCAGCCGTTCCCCGTCATGCGCCGCGGCAACGTCCGCGTCCTGTTCCATCAGTCTCGCCACCAAACGTGCGAGCAGCGGCCCGGTCATCTGCGGTGAGTCGCATGGCACCGTCATCAGAAGAGGTGTCGACGCGGTCTTCATGCCGCTCAGCAGCCCGGCCAGCGGACCCTCGAAGCTCTCGCCGGCATCGGCAATCACGGGACAGCCGAAGGCTGCGTACCGCTCCAGGTTGCGATTCGCGCTGATCAGCACCGTATCAGCGACGGCGCGGACCGCATCAAGGGCATAAGCCACCAAGGGCCGGCCGCGCCATTCGATCAAGCCCTTGTCGACGCCGCCCATCCGGCGTGCGCGTCCGCCGGCCAGGACGATGCCGGTGATCGCCGCAGAGTTTACCTTCATGGTGCCGGAACCGGTTGGACCGATCTATAATGCCGACGCTCGAGCCGCTGCATCTCAAGAGTCATGGTTCTAAAGTTGGCGCGGATTCTCTCATGCGCGGGAGTGATTTTGTTGCAGGCATGCACCGGCAGCGCTCCGACACAAGAGCCCGCGTACTACCAGGCCGAGACTACCAAGCCGTACGGCGACGTGTTGGCGGAGCTGGAATTGGCGATCACCGAGCGTAACTTTCGCATCACGGGCCACAACAGAATCGGCAGCGTGATCAGGGAGCGGGACAATATCGCCTTTCCCGACTACGATACCTTGCAATTCTGCAACCTGACCCACGCCCGCGAGATGCTTGAGCTCTCCCCGGCGGCGGTCATTTACATGCCCTGCAACGTCGCGGTCCGCGCAGAGCGCGGGAAAGTGATCGTGACGACCCACCTGCTGCCCACCCGTACGGCCGACCCCCGGCTCAATGCCTTCGCCGCGAAAATGAACGAGCAGTTGAAGCAAATCGTGGACTTCGCCGTAGAGGAATGAGCGTACGCTCGCTGTGGTCGTTCCGGTGTACGCGGGCCGTCAGGCGAGTAAACTCCTCGGGTGACGTCGATCTCCGCACCCGCCCAACGGCGGCCGGGAGGATCGGTGCGAAGCCCCGCCTCTTCGAAATTCAACGAACCACAACACCATGAAGACATTTATTCCCCGAGGTTTATTGCCGATCGTGTTCGCTGCTGGACTGGTTTCCGGTTGTCAGCAGCGCAATGAGGAGTTGCCGGTGACCCCGGCGACCGAGGACTCACCCGGCTCCACCGCTACGGCAGAAGACCGGAATGACTTCCCGACGCTGGCGCGGGTCGAGTATGTGATGCAGTGCATGCTCGAACACGGCGGACAGAATTACGATAACCTCTATCACTGCGCATGCGCGGCGGACGTGCTCGCCACCAAACTCTCCTACGAGGAGTTCGCTCAAGCTCAGGCCTTCACCTACTTGTACAATACACCCGGTGAGCGCGGCGGAGAATTCCGGGATCCGCCGCAGTCCAGTGAACTGCGGACCCGCCTGAAGGAGGCGAAAGCGCTGGCTCAGGCGACGTGCTTCCCGGCGCTGCCGAACGGCACGGGCGAAAAGAAGTGCGAATCTCTGGTCAGACTGAGGCCGATCCCGGCTGCGGGAGACGTTCGGGGGTCGTCGGATCGGTCAGGCAACGGTGGGTTGACGGGGCGAGGGGGTGCGGCCATGGCAAAAATCTTCCTGAGCTATCGACGTGACGACAGTGCGGGATACGTCCGGGCGGTCCGCAGCGACATGAAGCATCGTTTCGGCGGCCAGCACGTTTTCCTCGACGTCGAGGACATTGAAGCCGGCAGCGATTTCGTCGGCGTGATCGAACGGGAGATCGGCCAGTGCGATGCGGTGCTGGCGTTCATCGGGCCGAGTTGGTTAAACCTGACAAACCACAGCGGTCAACGGCGGCTCGATGATCCGGGGGATTTCGTGCGCCGCGAGATTGCGACGGCGTTGCGGAGCAACATCCGCGTGCTGCCGGTGTTGGTGGGGGATCAGCCAATGCCCGCGGAGGCGAGTCTGCCGGACGACCTGAAGCCGCTGGCTCGGCTGCAGGCCGTTGCGCTGTCCGACGAGGGCTGGGACGATGATATCAATCGGCTCTATCGTGCGCTCGACCGTGCGACCGACGAACTGAAGCTGTCGCGGCAGTACCTCGATGCCGAGGCGCTGCTGCATGAAGGGCGCTGGCAGGAAGCTCTCTCGGAGTTGGAGCAGATCGAGCGTGTCAGACCCGACTTTCGCGATGTTGCCGAGCAATTGACGCCGCTGCGTGAACTGGCGGCGGCGACCGCGGATTTGGGCCCGGCCCGCGGAGGATGGCAACGGGCCGTCTACCGTTTTCCTGTACTCGCCATGTTGTGCGTCGGTGCCATCCCGAACGGCATGGCCGCCCTGTTCAACTTCCATTACAACTGGCACGCCATCGTGGTGCCAATGCAGGCACGGGGTTTGGTGCAGGCGGAGTCCCTGTTCAAGGCGGCTGCCGTGCTGGTCAACAGCGCCGGCTTCGCGATCGGCTTCGGACTTTTCGCGTATTTGGCCTGGCCGGCTGCACGCGTGTTGAAGGCGCTGGGAGAAGGTCTTGCCGTACCGCAGCCCGAACTGGAAGCGACTCGCGTCCGCTGCCTAAAACTCGGCCACTACGCGGCGCTGATCGGCATCGCACTCTGGGTTCTGTTCGGGCCGGTGTATCCAGTGACGATCGGCACGATGGCGGTGGGCGATTATGCGTTCTTTATCGTTTCACTCGCTCTATGCGGCGTCATCGCGGGGACCTATCCATTTCTCGGAGTGACGTGGCTGTGCGTGCGGGTATTGCTGCTGCCGATGATCCCACCGGCATCGGCGACCGCCGCGGACCTGGCGACCCTGGAGCGTGTCGAACAGTGGAATTGGCGTTATTTGTTGCTGGCCGGGATGGTGCCGATGCTCGCGATCACCCTGGCGGTGATGCTGGGCCCCAAGTCAGCCTCGGTCGCGCAAACGCTGTTGCTGGGGGCGCTTGGACTGGGCGGGGTCGGCGGGTTC
>JALORT010000106.1 GCA_025458755.1 Methylotetracoccus sp. | reverse complement strand
GGCCCGTCCATCGAAGGAACGCCCCCACCTCATGACTGGTGGCTGCGGCAGCGCCTCGTTTCCCATTCTGGCTTACCCTTACCAAGGGCGTGGCGCGCCGTGGCTCTCGAGCTTCAGTGCCGCCCGTCATGCTATGGTCGGCCTGAGGGACGCTCTGTGAACAAAGAACTGGCTGTGAAGGTCATTCGGGAATCGCTGACGATTCTGCTCAAACAGGATGGGTCGGATCTCTTCATCACCGCTGGCTTTCCGCCAGCCATCAAGATCCGCGGGAGGATGACACCGATCGGTAAGCAACCTCTTTCCGGCGATGACTCCTCGAGCCTCACCCGTTGCCTGATGAACGAGAAGCAGATCGGCGAGTTCGAACGTGATCTGGAGTGCAACTTCGCCATCAATCCCGAAGGGATCGGGCGCTTCCGCGCGAATGCCTATGTGCAGCGCGGCTGCGAGGGGCTGATCTGCCGCACCATCGCCTCGGAGGTGCCGACCATTTCTAAGCTCGGCTTGCCCGCAGTGTTGCGAGACGTAATCATGCACAAGAATGGTCTGGTGCTGATGGTAGGCGGGACGGGATCGGGCAAGTCCACCACCATGGCGGCGATGATCGACCACCGCAACGAGAACACCTTCGGTCACATCATCACGCTCGAAGACCCGATCGAGTACGTGCACCCGCACAAGAACTGCATCATCATGCAGCGCGAAATTACGGTGGACAGCCACTCGTGGGAGAACGCCCTGCATAACACCCTGCGTCAAGCCCCGGACGTGATCCTTCTCGGTGAGATCCGCTCGAAGGAGACGATGGAGTTTGCGTTGGAGTGTGCACAGACCGGTCACCTGGCCTTGGCGACCCTGCATGCCAACAATGCCAATCAGGCGCTCGACCGCGTGGGCTCGTTCTTCCCCCCGGACAAGATCAAGAAGCTGTACGCCGATATGGCGCTCAATGTGCGCGCGATCATTTCGCAGCGCCTGGTGCCCACGGTGGACAACAAGCGTGCGGCGGCGATCGAGATCATGCTCAGCTCGCCGCTGATCCAAGACCTCATTCAGAATATGGACGTGAGCGGGATCAAGCCGATCATGGCCAAGTCCAAGGAACTCGGCATGCAGACCTTCGATCAAGCCCTGTTCGACCTCTACGAGTCGGGTAAGATTACCCTGGAGACGGCGCTGGCCAATGCCGATTCGGTCAACGAGCTGCGTCTGAAGATCAAGTTGCAGAGCAAGCATTCGAGCGGCGGCACCCTGAGCTCCTCCAACTTGGCGCTCGCCGAGGAAAAGCCCGACGAATCCGATTAGCGCGGGTATGATGGGGCGAGAGGTGGTCCGTCAAGGCAGTCAGGAAAATTGATCGAACGAATCATCCGCCCTGACCTGCGCCGCCGATTGTCCGCCCACGGCGGCAAGGGTACCGAAGAGGATACAGAACCTGCCTAATCGCCACGAGGTTTTGATAGGCTATTTAGAAACCTGTGGCAAAATAATACTGGAAAGATTCATTTTTTCGGGGCAAACTACCACGCGGGAGACACTCACTCCACCGGAGCGAGTGGCTCGTTGAACTTTGTGTAAGAAGGAAAAAGGAAAGCTAGCTATGTTGAAAGCAACCAAGTTATCCGTTGTTCTGTTGTCGACTGGCCTGTTGGTCGGTTGCGCATCCAAGTCGGATGTCACCAACCTGCAAACTCAGATCGACGGTCTCAAGGCCGAGCAGGCTTCGATCAAGAGCACCGCCGAGGAAGCGTTGTCCGCTGCCCAGGCTGCCGAGTCCAAGGCTTCCAGCGCTGACGCTTCTGCTCGCAGAGCTGCAGCTGCCGCTGAGGAAGTGAATGCGAAGCTTGATCGCATGTTCAAGAAGTCGATGATGAAATAATCTTCGGCTCACCAAGCGAAGATCCAAAAGCCCTGCCCGGCGCTGCCGGGCGGGGCTTTTTATTTTTCCGACTGCAGGCCACTGCGCACGGGATGTTCGGTCAGCTGCCGCTCGTGAACGCGTTCGCAATGTTCGCGTAAGCGCGCAGGTCGAGGTTCTGTGCCCGCTGCCCCGGGTCGATGCCGAGAGCAACCAAACCGCTTTCATCGATCAATGGGCGCAGCGCGTTGCGCAGCGTCTTGCGTCGCTGCGCAAACGCGGTATTGACCACTTGCCGCAGCCTCGCCGGGTCGACCTCGACCGGCGGAACGCGGTGAAGTATCAGGCGGACCACCGAGGACATCACCCTAGGTCGAGGGAAAAAGCTTTCGGGAGGAACCTCGAATAGAGGCTCCGCCCGACAGTGGTAGGCAGCCATCACGCTCAAACGGCCGTAGTCCGATGAACCGGGATGAGCACACAGCCGATCGACAACCTCTTTCTGCAACATGAAATGCATGTCGGACAGACATCGGCTCTGCGCAAACAGGTGAAACAGCAACGGAGTCGAAATATTGTAGGGAAGGTTGCCAACGACACGAAGCGCCGCTTCCTCCCCCGCCAGCGCACTGAAATCGAAGCGCAGGGCATCGGCCTGATGAATCCGCAGCCTTGGGTCGCCGCGAAAACGGTGCGTCAGCAGCGCCGCCAGATCGCGGTCGATCTCGACGACGTCGAGGTCGCCGCAAGCTTCTAGCAGCCGTTCGGTGAGCACGCCCTCGCCCGGACCGATCTCCACGAGCCGTTGCCCCGGGCGCGGATCGATCGACAGCAGCAGAGAACGCACGACGGTCGCATCACGCAGGAAATTCTGGCCGAAGCGCTTTCTGGGAATATGTGGTGACATCAGGCCGCCGGATGCCCGCGGCGTTCCACCATCTCGATCGCCGTCTCGATCGCCGCCTTCAGACTAGCGGGATCGGCGCGGCCCGTCCCGGCGAGATCGACGGCGGTGCCATGATCGACGGAGGTTCGAATGATCGGCAAACCCAGCGTGATATTCACTGCTCTGCCGAACCCCGCGTACTTCAGGACCGGCAACCCTTGATCATGGTACATGGCCAGCACGGCATCCGCGTCCGCGAGATATTTCGGCAGGAACACCGTATCCGCAGGCAGCGGGCCAGCCAGCGCAAGCCCCTCGGCCCTGAGGCCCGCCAGTGCGGGTTCAATGACGTCGATTTCCTCACGGCCCAGATGGCCGCCTTCACCCGCGTGCGGATTCAACCCACAGACCAGTATGTTCGGCCTGTCTATGCCGAATCGGGTTCTCAGGTCACGGTCAAGAATCCGCAGGACGGTTTTCAGCATCTCTGAGGTGATGGTCCGACTGACTTCGGCCAACGGCAGGTGTGTGGTCGCCAGCGCGACCCGCAAACCGGGGATAGCGAGCATCATCACCGGATGTCCCCCGGTAAGTGCGGCGATGAATTCGGTATGACCGGTGAAACCGAGCCCTGCGTCATTGATCACGCCCTTGTGCACCGGAGGGGTGACGAGTGCATCGAACTCCGCGCGCAAACAGGCGTTCGTGCCCTCGGCAATCGTCTCCAACACATAGTGTGCATTGGCAGGCTCGAGCTTCCCGCACTCGGTCCGGGCCGGTCTGCGGGTGGATACGATGTTCAGCGTCCCCGGCTGATGGACCGCTGTGGGAGCCCCGGCATGGCGCCGATGCACCACCAAGTCCCGCCCCAGGACCTCCGCCCGTGCCTGCAGCAACGCCGGATCGCCCACTACCGCCAGTTCGCAGCGGAAGGCTTCACTGGCAATCGCGACCAGCAAATCCGGCCCGATGCCGGCCGGTTCGCCGGTGGTCAGCAGAATGCGGGGAATCGGCACTCAGCGCAGCTCGGGCATGGAGGATTCCGGTTCCGGTTGGTCGAGACGTATCTCCACGTACGCTTCATCCCTGATCCGACGCAGCCACAGCTCCGTTTCCTCTTCCACTTTGCGTTTAAAGATGGCTTCTCTGGCCTGGGCTCTCTGCGCCTCGGTGTTGTCGCTCGACTCCCGTCGTTCGAGGACCTGAATGAGGTGCCATCCAAACTGGGTCTGCACCGGGGCACTCAGTTCGTTCGGCGAGAGTTTGCTCATGGATTCCTCGAATGGAGGCACCAGTGCACCCGGCTCGACATCGCCCAGATCCCCTCCCTTGATCGCGGAACCCTTATCGTCGGAGTGCGCCCTGGCCAGTTCCGCGAAATTCTCGCCATTGGCGATCCGTTCCTTCAATCCCAAAAGCTTTTGTTCGGCGTCGGCATCCGAAAGCGTCTCGTTCGGTTTGATCAGAATATGACGCACATGGGTCTTGGTCACCGTTCGTAACTCGCCGCCCTTGACGCCCAGCAGTTTAATGATGTGAAAACCATTCGGGCTCCGGATGGGGCCCTCGAGATCCCCCTCATGCATCTTAGGCACCACTTCCGCGAACAGCGTCGGTATTTGTGCGAGTTTACGCCAACCGAGATCGCCGCCCTTCAACGCTTCGGCATCATCGGAACGTTGCAGCGCGACCTGCTTGAAGTCGGCGCCGGCTTTCAGTTCGGCCAAGGTGGTGTCTGCCTTTTCTTTCGCTTTTTGGATATCGGCGGGCGACGCGGCCTGGGGCGTCGCCACTAAGATGTGTCCGAGCAGGAACTCGCTGTCGGCATTCACACCCGCTTTCTCTTGGGCCTCGAGATAATGATCGATCTCACGATCGCTCACCTTGACCTGGTTGTTGACCTGATTGCTGCGGAGCCTCCCGATCGTGATCTCGCTGCGTATCTGATTCAAAAAGTCGGAATACGAAATTCCCTCCGCCTCCAGCGATTCACGGAGTTCATTCACACTGATCTTGTTGCGCTGCGCGATTTGCTGCACCGCCATCCGCAACGTTTCATCATCGACGCGCACACCGGATTTGTCGGCCAACTGCAGCTGTACTTTCTCGACAATCATGCGCTCCAGAACCTGACGCGTGAGGATCGAATCAGGAGGCAGCGTCGTATTATTTTGCTCCAGGCTGCGTTTGATAGTTTTGACCTTATTGTTCAATTCACTTTTCAGAATGACACCGTCCTCAACCACCGCGACGATGCGATCCAGCGTGTCGTCATAAGCGTAGGCCGACGAACCGAGCGCACCGGCGATCATACCGCAGCGCAATACGAAAACAAGAAATCCGATCATGATAATAGAGACACCATGGTGATCAAGTTATTGTTGCCCAGGAATTCGATACCCACGGATACTTCGATAAAGGAGCTTTTCCAGTTGATCGCCTATTCTCGTCAAACCTTTTAACTCAAATTGCGCAAACACCCCGGTGTTGGCGTTCGCGGTGAAGTCGCCGCTGTTCGCGACGCCGGTGGTCGTGATGTTGTTGATGTAACGGCGCCCAACCAGAGTGAACCGCCAGCAGCAGGTCTCCTTCTCGAAACCGAGGAATGACTCCAAGGTGGTTTGATTCAGCAGCGAATACTGCCAGCGTCCTATCGCGTGCCACCCTTCGGTCCAGGGAATCGGCAGGCGCGCCGAGCCGTCGAGCAAACTCACACGGAAATCCTGATTTTCTGGCTGATCCAGATACAGGAACCCGATGTTGAACAAATTATTATTGGGTCCACCGTAATGCAGGGCCACCTGACCGCGCTCGAATCCGCCGTCGTAAGGGTTGACCTGACCGCCGACATTCAACGACCAGCGATCCGTGAGCAAGGTCGTCACATCGCCGATCACGTTGGACAACATGCCGCTCTGCTGCTCGAATCCCGGCAGAAAGACTTTCCTGGGTCGGAAGTAATAAATCTGTCCCACCGTCGCGCGGATGCGATCCCGGCCGGACGTATGATCGGACAGTCTAGAGGTCAGGGCCAGCGAAACCTGATTGGCATCGCCGAGACGGTCCGCGCCGGTGAACCGGTTCTCACGCCACAACTGCGTGGAATTGAAGTCGTAATTGATGGTATCGAACAGCGGGAAATCATTTTGATTCTGATACGGAATGTAGACATAGAACAACCGGGGCTCCAGGGTATGGGTGTAACTGGAATCACCAATCGACATGTCCCGCTCGAAGAACAGTCCGCTGTCGACCGAAGCGATCGGCAGGGTCCGGTTCGGACTGGTACCCAGCCCCTGCCGTTGATTCTGCAGCGCATACTGGGTCATCTGCAGTGTCAGACTCGGGGTCACATAAGCGCCCGGGGTTCGTATCGGATAGACAAGACGTGGGCGCAGATTGAGTCTCTGGCCGTCGACATTGACATCGTGGAAAAAATTGACGAGCTCGCCATTCGCCTGATAAGAAAAGCCGGTATCACCGATCACATTGCCATAGTAGGCATTCAAAGCCGGCAGACGATAATACGGGCGGGCCTGCTCCGGGATCGAAGGGTTGATCGTTTGAAAAATATCCACCCCCGATGAGATCCCGTAATTGGACCCGGTATACGTTGCGGTCGCATTCGAGCGGACGTAGTTGAAGTCGATCAGCGCGAGCTGGTTGCCCCACTGGGGCAGATAGTTCATGTCCGAGACGTAGTTCAGATCGACATGCGTCCGAAAATTCTCGAACAACCAGGCGTTGTCCAGGAAACCCACCTCACCCCGCACCGTGTTGGTTTTCGTCACCCCGGGCACCACGTCGCTGGATTCGTTCGCCTGGCCGAGGGCGTCGTTGGGCACAATCTCGGCAATGAAGCGCCCCTGATTGTAGGGCGTCAGATAGCGGAAATCGCCATGCAGCAACACCCCGCGGGTCGTCGCGCCGCGGACCCACGCCGTCAGGTCATAGTTCGGCGCCAGGTTGAAATAATAAGGGACGGTCAGATCGAAACCGCGGAACCTCGAATAGCCGAAACTTGGCGCCAGTAGTCCCGTCTGTCTCCGGTCATCGACCGGAAAGGTCATATAGGGTGTGTAGAAGAACGGAACGCCCTTGAATTCCATCCAGGCGTGTTTTGCGGCGCCTTGACCGCTTTCTTTGTTGATCTTGACGTTGTCCGCATGCAGCATCCAGTCGCGGTCGCCCGGAGGACAAGCCGTGTAGGTAAATTGCTCGTAGCGCGACAAATCCTTGCTGTCGAAATGGGTGACTCGAGAGGTGCCGCGCGCAGGGACGGTAGAAATGATGAACTGGGAATTTCGCAGTACGCCCTGGTCAGTGGCCAGGTCCAGAAAT